>DHPU01000005.1:30912-31071 GCA_002407935.1 Peptococcaceae bacterium UBA5356 | reverse complement strand
TGGTAATATCACGGACATTATTTACCCGAACAATCAGCATCTTACCTATACTTACAACGAACTGAATCTACCGGCAACCGTAAGCGATGGAACCAAAATCAACCGTGTTACCTATGATGAAGCCGCTCAGCCGGTTCAAGAAACCATGCCTAATGGGGT
>DHPU01000005.1:30401-30550 GCA_002407935.1 Peptococcaceae bacterium UBA5356 | reverse complement strand
ATCTATCTTTATGACTTCGATTACGAAGACAGACTGATTAAGGCCGAGAAAGAAAACGAAACCATCATCTATACCTATGATGGAGACGGTACCTTGGTGAAAAAAACCGTTACCAGCGGTTCAGCTAACATGACCTATGAATATTTCTA
>DHPU01000005.1:29922-30190 GCA_002407935.1 Peptococcaceae bacterium UBA5356 | reverse complement strand
GGTAGAACAGGTTCCGAGGGAACAGTATATTACCATCACGATGGCTTAGGCAGTGTCGTTGCTATAACTAATGCAAACGGGAATATTCTCAATGAATACACCTATGAGGCTTTTGGGGAACCAAATATCATCCAAGAGACTGTTGAAAACAGCATCATGTTTACGGGAGAACCATACGATCAAAGCGGATTTGTCTATCTTCGTGCACGTTATTATGACCCAACAGCAGGGCGTTTTGTAAGTAGTGACAAGTATAAAGGGGAGATAG
>DHPU01000005.1:23867-29796 GCA_002407935.1 Peptococcaceae bacterium UBA5356 | reverse complement strand
CGATCCGGGCAGTCAAAATAGGTATGCATATTGTGCCAATAACCCTGTGAATTATGTCGACCCTAGTGGGTTTGATAGTTATATCTTTTATGAAAAGAAAGATTGGGAAGGACAAGCAGAATCGTTAAAAAAAGTGTTAGGGAAAAAATATGGGTCTCCAGTACATATGAAAGAAATTAAAACAGAAGACGAGTTTGTTAGGGAATGGAGGAATATGGGTAAAACGGTTGATGATAAAGGGGACACAAAGGATGTAAAAATAGAAGGTGTTGTACTAATATTTCATGGGAGTCCCCATACAATTAATATTAATGCAGATTCAGACGAGTATTTAACAGTACTTAGTGAAGGTAAAACGCCAAAAGGTTTTGATGCAACTTATATTGGAAACCTAGATAAAAAGGAGATTGATGAATTACTTATTTTAAGTTGCAACGCAGGACATCTTGACCATTATGACGATAATGTTGCCATGACATTTAGAAAACATCAAAATATTAATGCTGTAATAGGATGTGACGGAAACGTAGCTTTTTCACGAAAATATGGATTACGTTCTTGGGGTTTCGGAGATTATATTCCTAGATTATCTGGAGTACAAAAAGGTTTTTATGAAAATCTAGTTAATGGGTACAGAAAACCTTATGGGTTTGTTGTATATTAAAATTTCGGGAGGGATAAAAATAAAGACTAATTTATTGTTAATAGTATTTATCTTAGTAATTACTATTGGCAGTTTATATTACTATTGGTTTGTACCTGTAGAAGTAGAATTGGAGGAAGTATCTAAATTACATACTGAGGATGAGTTGCCTGGAACTTGGTGGAGTGCAGTTGTTGGACAAAATCATAGTGTTGAGCGTAAATATAGCATAAAGCTTCCCGAAAATGATTATACCAAACATTATCTGATAATTTCTGGTGGACGCGAAATTAAACAATTGACATATAAGAGAATAAGTAGATTAGAATCTCAATATAGAGAGCGGTCCTATTTTGGAGAGGCAATACTAAAAAAGACACTATATCCTCATACAATTTTTGTATATAGAATAAGTAATGTATATGTCCGATATAATGACTTATCTTGGCCAGATGTAAGAATCGAGGAATAAACAATTTAATTGTAATATGTTGCACAGGGAGTCTTGTACTAAACTGGAGGGTTTTTTTGTAAAAACATTTATCATTGGCAACTTATATGTACGTAAAGAGAGTTGTCTTGTCCACTGCAAAAAGTACATTCCTCATTGAAACTGGAAATAACCGGATTTAAGCTGGCGTTCATACTAATTAGTTTTTAAAATTTGAATTAGGTAAACCAAAACTTACATTAAAAGGCGGTATTAAGGTAAGCGCTTTTGCCGGCTTCGCATTGCTGGATTTATTCAATATGTATCAGGATGAAAAGACGTTCAATTATGTTTTTGCACCCTATATTCTTGAGGATGAGGGTGGACTGTTCACGCTTGAGAAAAAAAGTGGAGGATGGTTTGGCAAGAATTCTTTCTGGAAGGTATATCAAGAGGGTTCAATGGCCGGGAAAAAGAGTGAAAACAACGAATGTGAGTTTGATTTCTGGAGAAAAGAAGGGGGAGTACTCTAGGGAAAATTGGATTTATGGGGAAATTTTGCGTCAGGTCTTCTTCGACCTGAGTTACCGGTAATAGATCCTTACTTAGCCTAGTCAGCAAAATACATTAAGGGACAAAGGATGTTTGTATGAAAAAAGACGAGGTATTCGGAAGAATAAGCATAGAAGAATCCGACATTCGTTCACTCAAAACTATAGACAATGGGTACCATACCATAAAGCTTGAGAATAATACGGGACAGGAAGTGGACGGGAATGAAATTGCTGAATATTTTAGTCGGATTGAAGGGATTAAAGAGGTAAAAACCCTTGCCATATCGTATAATTCAAATCTAAAAGACCTTATGGTTATAAAAGGGTTTCCAAACTTATTGAACATTAATGTCCACGGACATAAGATTAAAACATTTGATGGGTTGGAGTTTTTCTCCAAGGGAAGTTATTTGTACATTAACACAGATAAAAATCGTTCCCGCAGTATAGCCAATATCTCACAGGCACCCCTTACTCGGCTAACGCTTGTATATTGCAAGAACAGAGGATTTTGATGCTATTGGTGCTAGCAAAACAATTAAGGATGTCGAGTTAGGTTCATGTTCACATCCACCGTTTGACAAGTGGGGCAAAGTACCTTTGGAGCATATGAAAATTTCTGAAGGTAAGTTCACGGAATTGGGCAATACCGCTTTGCTCAAACAGTTAAAAAAGCTGGATCTTATCAGTTGCCGGAAACTTGAGCGGTTTGTGGGAGACAATAGCGGGATAACCTGGATGCTGATTGAAGGTAGCAAGCAGTTGGATTTAAGTACAATTAAAACTTTTTCCAATATCGAATCATTAATCATCAATACCAATACAAATGAAATATCATTGTCCGCTTTTGGGGGATTGGAAAAGCTTAAGCATCTCTCGTTGTTGAGATGTAAGGTTAATTTTGACATAATGAATCTAAGGGAGGCAATGCCAAACCTTGAAAAACTATATATTTCCGATTTAAAAAAGGAACAGGTTCTCGAATTGAGCCGCTTAAATCCTGGCCTACGGTTTGAATTTTAAATTAATTGATATGCGATAGGTGTGGACTGCAAAGTGTGTCCTGAAAGAATAAATGCGTGAAAGGAGCGTGAATAAGAGTAATTTATTCGTGCTTTATAAGAGATGAGAGTAGGTCTCTCGAAAACAGTGTTTGCAACAACCGTTTTAGCGGGCTCGTCCGATAAAATGGGCGTTTAATGAGCGCTATTGTTTTTGGCGATATTTTAGGTCTGCCTGCTTTCTTGAATTTGTAAAAGTAAATTCCACTTGAGACAAAACAGGGGTGGAATTTAACTTTTCAATTAAGGTTTTATAAGTTTTAAGAAGAAAATTCATTTTTATTGTTTCCTTTTCATAGAAAAATAGGTATTATAGGAGAAGGATGTTTTTTAGAGTGATTCAATAATAAAAAAGGTAGAATAAAAAGGGTGGAGGTAAATAGATGGAATTATTATTTAATTTTATTATGGCAAATATGGTATCAATCATATTTGTGATGCTGGTGGTTTTGCTTGTTGTAGTAGTGTTATGTGTTGTGTTCGTACTTCGTTTATATAAAAGTCTGCAAAAATATAAGAGCTTACTCAAAGGTACCGAGGGAAAGAATCTGGAAGAAATTCTGCTTGAAAAAGGAAAAGTATTGGAGCATACGCTGCTGGAAATAAAAATTTTGGGAGATCGCTTAAAAACAGCGGAGGAAATTAGTCAAAAAAGCATTCGCAAAGTGGGGCTCGTTCGTTTTGATGCCTTTCAGGATACGGGCGGAGAAGTAAGTTACGCCTTGGCTTTATTAAATAATGCGGCGGATGGAGTTGTTCTTAGTAGTATTTTTAGCCAAGAAGAGTCCAGGACATATTGTAAAGCGGTAACAAGAGGGGAATCAAAACATACACTTTCTGAGGAGGAAAAATTAGCGATTAAGCAAGCACTTAATCATAAGTGCTAAATATTAAGTATTAAATATCAAATACAATAATGAACACCTAAAAATTCACGATGAGAAGGTTCACTAATTGATTCATTATTGAAGCAACGTAAGGAGTCTGTAAATTTATGCAAATGGGAATAAGAGAAAAAAACAAGAACAAGAACAAGAAAAAGAAACATACGCATCTTACCATGTTAATGATACCTCATGGTCAAGCGAAGCCGATTAAAAACATTTGTCTTCCTATGTGGTTAATCAAATTTGGAGCAGTTGTCAGTTTAAGCTGTGTTTTAATAGTAGGATATTTTGTTTCTAGTTATTTTCACCTTCGGTACATAGCGGAAGAAAACAAAGAATTACAAAAGATTAATTTGGCTCAAGTCAGTGAAATAGCTGAGTTAAAAGGGCTGGCTGGGGATATGAAAAACAAATTGGACGCCTTGCTGAAAATAGATCAGGAAGTAAGGGCGAAGGTGGGTCTAATTAAACCCACTGGATTACAATTATCTCGCAGCTTGGAACGGTATACATATATGAGCACACGGTTAATTGAACAGCTTCCCTTGCAGGAAGGAAAAATGGCCAGCGTGAGGAGTTCAAGAGAAATTCGGGAAGTAGGGCCGGTGTTGGAGTTACCCATACCGGAGGGTGAAGTTAATACACTTGATGAATTAAAAGAGCAGCTTTTTAAAATGGATATTTTGTTGACTCAGCAGGCGCAGACCATGGACAAGCTCAAAACAGATGTAGAAAGGCAAATCGCTCTTAAGAAGGCTACACCTAATGCTTGGCCTGTGGTAGGAAGGATTACCTCAAAATTTGGGTGGCGCAGAAATCCTTTTTCTCATTGCGGGAGTGAAGATCATCAAGGACTTGATATAGCGGCGTTTTATGGTGCTCCTATTCGTGCTGCCGGAGATGGGGTTGTTACCTTTTCTGGATATAAAGCTTCCTGGGGAAAAGTCGTAATTATTTCGCATGGCTTTGGCTATGTAAGTCAATATGCGCATAACTCCTCTCTTTTAGTAAAAAAAGGGGAGAAAGTGACAAGGGGTCAGATTATCGCCAGACTTGGTCGAACTGGTCGAGCCACGGGGCCTCATCTTCATTTCGGTATAGCAAAAAACGGCAAGTGGATTGATCCCTTACCGATTTTAAATAAGTAAAGTAGGAGTTGGAAAAGCAAGATGTTTAGCAAAGGTAAAAAGATGAAGGCTGTAAACATTAATTTTGAAAAAATGGATACCTTAATTGGCAAAGGGACTCTTTGTGAAGGCTTTATTAACGCTACGGGAACAGTTCGTATCGATGGTGAATTTAAAGGGGAAATAAAAACTAAGGGGGATTTAATTATTGGGGAAGACGGTAAGGCAGAAGCCGCTGTGAATTCCAGAAATGTTTATATTGGTGGTTCCTTAAGAGGAAATATTAAGGCTGAAGGAAAAGTTGAGCTTATGGTAACAGGAAAACTTAACGGGGACATCATAGTAGGAGACCTGTTCATAGAAGAAGGAGCTATTTTTAATGGTAACTGTAAAATGCAAAATAATAATTGTAAGATGCAAATAGGTGAGGTTGCGGTTGAAGTTGAGCCTAATAAAGAGGTGCAGATGAAAAAAAACAAGGAGAAAGTATTGTAGGTATTATTGCAGATATTATTGTAGAAAGCATTATAGAAATCGTGGTAGAAATCGTGGTAGAAATCGTGGTAGAAATTAAAGCAGGCTGTGATGTTTAATAACGGTATTGCGGAGTGCCAGAAAAATACTATGAGCGATAATTTGGGACATTTTCAGAACGGTATGCAAACGCGTATTTTGCAAAATTTGCAGCTCCCTAAATCCTCCTACGTTCACAATCCCCGTTATTCCCACGTCTCCAACTTCAGGCAGGTGTTTTTTTACTGCTGTGCCAGGCTTTAAAGGCCCGTGCTGAAAAACGATAGTACCTATATTAGAGTAATGCCCCAGACAGGCATCGATAGCGATGAGGGGGCGTTCTTTTATTTTAGGGGCAAGTGTTGTGAGTATTTCCTGTAAATTAGCAGCATGGATCGGGTGCTCAACAGTACCCCATACTTCTATCTCGCTACAAGGATTAGCGGTAGATAATCCTTGTAGTAAGCTTTGCAGCCGCCAGCCTGTCAGAGGGCCTAAACTATCTCCGGTGGCACGATCGGTACCGATACAACAAATAATGGGGGGCTTTCTTTTAGCGGCATCAAGGAGATACGCCTCTAGTTGCCTGGATAATTGCATAACAGCAAGCGGCTCATCCATATGAAGCCGTGTAGAAGAAGTATTCTTGATAGATAATAGGTTAATGATGCAACACCTCCCAGCAGACATTAAAGCAAGCAAATCCTAAAGCAA
>DHPU01000005.1:12602-23766 GCA_002407935.1 Peptococcaceae bacterium UBA5356 | reverse complement strand
AGCAAATCCTAAAGCAAGCAAATCTTAAAAGAAGGAGAATTTCCGCAAAGCAGACAGGGTTAAAGGTAGTATAGACAAAAAAGCGCTAAAGTATAACGGATAAATCCATTACCGAGACATAAGATGGAAGCAAAGGTTAATATACAGAGGAATATTAATGAAAAAGCGCAAAATGGTTATTGCTTGGCAGGTAGCCTTTACTTATTTGGGGGCACTTATTGGGGCCGGGTTTGCCTCCGGGCAGGAGCTTTTAAAGTTTTTTGCGGTATTTGGGCTCAAGGGAATTATGGGAGCGGCAATTTCCGGCTTGTTGTTTGGTTTTTTAGGTATGTTGGTGATCGGTGTTGTAGTGCGTGAGAAAATAGCTAGTTATAATCAGTTATTAGTTTATCTTTTTGGCAAAAAAGCGGCCGTATTTTTTGATGGCTTAATAACTGTTTTTCTCCTTTTCTCTTTAGCCGTAATGCTAGTCGCGGGTAGTAGTTTAGGTAATCAATTATGGGGATTCCCTCTTTGGCTAGGCTATTTTCTGATGGCAGCGGTCATTTATTTATTTTTATTGGCTGATTTAGAAGGGGTGCTTTGGTTAAATACAGCTTTAATGCCCGGCTTAATTTTACTAACCTTGACGATCGCGTTGCTCAGTTTACTAAGCAGTGAAACTGTTACCGCCGTGATTAGATCTGAAGATACGGTGCAAGTTGCAACTGCGGTTATTTCCAGTCTGAATCTGGTGGGCGAAAATTGGCTACAGGCCTTATTGCTCTATGTCTCCTATAATTTTATTTTAGGCATGGTTCTACTTTCTTCATTAGGTCAGATGGTCTCAAAAGGCGGAAGAGAAGGGGTTTTACTAGGGGGAATAATCCTGGGATTGCTGGCTGCGGTAATCAGTTTTTCCTTGGTGAAGCAAGGAGCTTTGGTTACGAATGAAGCAATTCCGCTGCTTGTTTTAGCCTCTCGGGTGCACCCTTTAGCAGGTTGGGTTTATTCCTTTGGGCTTTGGGCGGCCATTTTGACTACGGCTTTAACTTTGGGGTTTGGCCTTTTAAGGCGGGCCCAACAATTGCTGGCTTTACCCAGAGCACTTTGCCTTTTACTAATTTTCCTGCCTACTGTCCCTTTTTACTCGTGGTCTTTTACGCAGATGGTGGTGGTAATTTATCCTTTAATGGGGTATTTAGGTCTAGCCTTATTGCTGGCTATTCTCATCAAAACCGTTAAATTTTGAAGTGTTCTTGCCGAATACTGGTATTATTATTGTAAGTATCGTATAATTTTTAAAAGAGGGGGGGGTAACATTGTCTTATCTAGTTGTGGGAACGGCAGGGCATATAGATCATGGAAAATCCAGCCTGGTTAAGGTTTTGTCGGGCATGGATCCAGACAGATTGAAAGAGGAAAAAAAGCGGGGGATAACCATTGAACTGGGTTTTGCTTATCTGCAGCTGCCCGGCAATAAAACAGTGGCCATCGTTGATGTCCCCGGGCATGAACGTTTTATCAAGAATATGCTGGCAGGAGTAGGCGGGATTGATTTAGCCATGTTAATAATTGCTGCTGATGAAGGGATTATGCCGCAAACCCGGGAACATTTTGATATTTTACGTCTTCTGGAGTTAAAAAAAATAATTGTGGTCATAACCAAAACAGATTTGGTAGATGCTGAATTAGTAGAATTGTTGCAAGAGGAGATCGTCGCTTTTTTGGCCGGAACCGGTTATGAGCAAGCCCCCATCTTGACTTTTTCCGCTGTAAATGGAGCAGGAAAAGAGGAAATATTACGGGCCTTAAGTCAGGCGGTCGAAGAGCTTTCCGGTGAAATAAAGAAAGAAGGAATCGTCCGATTACCTATTGATAGAATTTTTACCTTGCAGGGGTTTGGGACAGTAGTTACCGGTACTTTATTCAGTGGAAAAATAGCGGTGGGAGATCAATTGTTTATCCCGATTAAGAATAGCAGAGTTAGGGTAAGAAACTTACAGGTACATAATAAATTTGTAGAAACAGCTCGGGTTGGGCAAAGGGTGGCTGTTAATTTGGCCGGAGTTGAACCTAAAGAGCTGGAGCGCGGGGATTTGCTGACTGAAGAAGGCCGGTTAATTCCTACGCAACGACTGGATGTTTCTTTTTATTTGCTGAAAACCGCCGTAAGGCCTCTGCAAAATTTCGGCAGGATTAGATTTCATCAGGGCACTTCCGAAACAATAGGGCGAGTTTTACTTTGGGACAGAGAGGAGCTTCTGCCAGGCGAAAAAGCCTATGTGCAGTTAGTGTTGGAAAAACCAGTGGTAGTACAGAGAGACGATAAATATGTATTAAGAAGTTATTCTCCTCTTACCACTATTGGTGGCGGTAAAATAATTGAGCCGCTGGCGCATAAACATAAAAGAAAAGATTTGGAGCAAACAATGGAGGAAGTAACTCTTAAGGCAGAAGGAAGCCTTGAGGAGGTAATTTATTTATGTTTGGCCCAAAAGAAGACGCCCCTAACCTTGGCGGAATTAGCACGCCAGACGGGGCATAGTGAGAAGCTGCTGGAGGATGTTCTTAAGAAACTAGTTGCTGCGGAAAAGGTTGTAGGCATATCGTTAAATGAGCGAGAGCAGATTTTTATCCCGGATTTAGTAGTAACAGGATGGGAAAAGGCTTTGTATCAGGAAGCACAAAAATATTTGCAGGGAAATCCTTTGGAACCTGGGATTAAAAAGGAGCTTTTGCGGAGCCGCTTATTCAGCAGTCTCAACTTGAATGAGTTTACGGCGTTACTTAAATACTGGGTTAATCAACAAAAAATAACCTTGTTAGAGGGGCTTTATATTGCTCCTTATGGACTTGGCGGAGTACAGGGACAATGGCTGGAACGGATACAGGCGGTGGAAAAGGTTTATCAAAGATGTGGTTGGCAGACACCTAATTGGAAAACGGTGGAGGAAGAATTACATTTAGAGGAAAAGACGAGTGCGCAGCTATTGCGTTATCTGCTTAGAACAGGCTGGTTAGTTCAATTAACAGGCGATTTATATTTACCTAAGGAGTTACTTTTAGAAGGGCAAGAAAAATTGCAGGAATGGTTGAAGAATAATGAAGATTTTACAGTTGCGCAAGCGCGGGATCTCTGGGGAACGACACGTAAAATAGCAGTTCCCTTCCTGGAATATCTTGATAGGATTAAATTTACTGTTCGCGTAGGAGATAAAAGAGTATTGGGAAAATAATATGATATAATAAAAGAACAGCAAATTTCTATAATTATGAGAAGCTTTTATTTGGGAGCGGATTGTGACTGGTGTTGCGCCTGGTCTTCAAAACCAGTGTGGCGGAGCGCTCCTCCGCTGGGTGGGTTCGATTCCCACACGCTCCCGCCATCTCTGTCGACGGAGATAATTATATCTGCCTGTCGCAAATGGTAATAGCTGGCATTACGGGAGAATATTCTCCAAGATTAAATCGGATAAAAAACAAACCATATAATATATAGGCAATATAGGCATTTATAAACGGGGGCGAAAAAGTGACAGTTAAAATTATTACTGATAGCACTGCTTATCTTGATAGGAAATTATTAAAAGAGTTAGATATAACGGAAGTTTCGATGACGGTTTATTTGGAAGACGGTTTATTTGCGGAGACGGATTTAATAAACGAGGAATTTTATCAACTGATAGAGGGGAAAGAAAAACTACCCACATCTTCTCAGCCTTCCCCTTTAGTTTTTTATCAGAATTATCTTAGGTTAGTTAAGCAGGGTCAGGAGATTTTATGTGTGCTAATTTCTTCTGACCTCAGTGGTACATATTATTCGGCGGTGCAAGCGCGGAAGATGGTTTTGGAGGAAATACCGGAGGCGCGTATAGAAATAATTAATTCGCATACCACAGTAATGCAGTTAGGGCTGGCCGCTTTAACGGCAGCTCGTGCTGCTCGGGAGGGGGCTTCTTTAGAGCAGGTTATAGAGAAGACCAATTCTGTACTTTCTAGAAGTAAGATTTTTTTTATTCCCAAAACCTTAGAGTATTTGAAAAAGGGCGGCAGAATTGGTGAAGCGGCCTCGCTGTTAGGAACTCTTTTACAGGTAAAGCCTATTCTTACGGTAACAGGTTCGGTTACTGTTTATGAAAAAGTAAGAACCTTTGAAAAAGCTGTTAAACAGATGCTGCAAATGGTGGAGAATGATGCTCAAACCTATGGGATAGAGGAGATTGCCGTTCATCATATCAATTGCCCTGCCGAATGTGAGCAATTAATAATTAGTAAAGTTAAAAATAAAACGGAGAGAGAAATATTGGTTAGTCCCATTGGCCCGGTGATTGGACTGCATGTAGGACCGGGGACATTGGGAATAGCGTATGTTTTAAAGGAAAAGCAATAAAACAGCTATAAGCACAATAAGCACAGTGCGGTATAATTTTATTGACGATACTTAAGAATAAATGATGGGTGTTAAGGTGTTAATCAAAGAGGGGTGAAGAAAGATTAAGATTAACTGTGAATTTCTTACTAAACAAGGAGAGGTAACCATGAAAATGGCCTGCCATTTGTTGCAGTTAAATCCTGGCGATAGATTACCTACGGTAAGTGAATATTGCACTCTTTTAGATACGGGCTCCGGGACGGTGCAGGCTGCGATACGGGTCTTGATGGATGGCGGAGCCGTCACTTTAGAAAGCCGTGGGCATCAGGGAACGTACGTAGTGGATATAAACCGTTCCCTTTTATGGCGTTATAGTTTTTCCAATGTTTTTTTTGGCTCAATGCCTTTACCTTATACAGACCGTTTATTAGGATTAGCAACCGCTCTATATGAACAATTTGAGCAGGTTGGTATTCCTTTTAGTTTAGCTTATGTACGTGGAAGCCGTTGGCGCGTTAAAAGATTATTGGAGAGACGAACCGATTTTATTGTTTGTTCTCAGTTTTCGTTCAAATTGGCGATGCAAGAAAAGCAGCCCATAATACCGGTCATGAAACTTGGGGAGGAAACTTATAATGGGCAAATTATGCAGGTGTTTAGTAATCCTGCGTGCCGTGAAATTCGTGACGGAATGCAGATAGGCATTGACGAAGCTTCTTATGATCAGGAGGCTATTACCCGGATGGTTTGTCGCAACAAAAATGTCAAGTTTATCCCCTTAAGTTATACGGAGATTTTTCCTAAATTACGTCAGGGCGTTATTGATGCTACCTATTGGAACATGGATGAAATAAAAGAAAAACAAGCCGATTTATTGGTAGAGCCGATCACCGGCGAGGGGCTGGAACCTATCATAAGGGAGATAAAACAAGCAGTTATCCTTACACGTGAAGAAAACACTCATTATGTTCCGCTTGTTCAAGATGTGTTGAACTTGAAAAAAATACAGCAAATACAACAGGAGATCATAAAAGGCAGAAGGATTCCCTCTTATTAGTCGTGGTTGGGTAGTGGCTGATTGTGTTTTATTTGTGCATTTATTATTGACAAAAGAATTTTCAATGCTTATTATAAAAATAACGAAAAAATTTTTAAGGTCAAAATACAATATTCTGCATTCTGAAAGAAGATTTTTATTTATTACGGTGAGATAATAAGCAAGCGAAAAGGAGGGAAGGTGATAGGCAGGAATTAAGTAAGGAGGTTTTTTTCACCTCAATATGCAGTATTCCGCATTCTGAAAGATGAGAGGGGGGATCACAAAGTTTGTCATTCTTAATTATTTCGTACTAAGCAGTTAAATTACTAAAGGAGGGGAAAAAATGAAGGTTGATTATGATCCGATTATTTTCGTGCAACAAGAGTCGGTGGACATGGAAGAATTTATCATCGGAACTTATTATGTGGAAATGGAGACTGCCGATTATTTGAAGCGAGCGGGTGCTTTAGCGGTAGAACAGACTACCGGAACTTGGCTCCCGGTCCCGGAAGAGACCTTGGAAGTTCGTAAGGCCCACGTAGGTCGTCTGATTGCCGTACATCCTATCCCTAATTACGAGCAGGCTTGGCCGACTGAAACAAAAGAGAAAAAGTGTATTATCCAATTAGCTTTTCCTTGGAAAAATATTGGCCAGCAGATACCGGAGCTATTAAGTACTGTTATTGGAAATATTTCCATGGCAGGCAAACTAAAACTTTTAGATCTTCAATTCCCGAAAAGCTGGACGCAAGCTTTTCAAGGGCCTCGTTTCGGAGTACCCGGTTTAAGAAAGTTAATAGGAGAACCCGAAGAACCGTTGCTTTTGGGGATGATTAAACCTTGTACTGGGATCCCGCCTGCTACGATAGGGAAAGTATTTTATCAGTTGGCAGTAGCCGGGTTAGAAATGATTAAAGATGACGAATTAATCGCTGATCCTGCTCATGCTCCTTGGGAAGCAAGATTGGAGGCTGTCCTTGAAGCACGCGAACGTGCGTATAAGGAAACCGGCAAGTACTCTTTGTATTTTCTTAATGTTACTGATCGGCAAGACAAAATGTTGGCGAAGGCTAAAAAAGCGGTCAAGTTGGGGTGCCCTGCCCTGATGGTTAATGTACATGCTACCGGATATGGCACTATCCAAATGTTAGCCGAAGATCCGGAGATTAATGTGCCGATTCTTTCCCATTCGTGCTACGCCGGTACAATAGTAGAATCTCCTTATACCGGCATTTCCTCTCACTTAGCGCTTGGTAAGCTTCAACGTCTTGATGGTGCCGATATTGTCTGTTATCCGACATCTTACGGTAAATTACCGCTTATTCGTGAGCGCTATATTCGTAGTGGTCAATGTATGCTTAGTCCTTTCCATCATCTGAAACCTAATTTCCCGCTTCCTGCTGCGGGGATTCATCCGGGGATGGTACCTGTGCTGATGCGTGATTTAGGTACAGATCTAATTATTGGGGCCGGTGGAGCTATGCATGGTCATCCCATGGGGCCTGCTGCGGGGATAGCGGCTTTACGTCAGGCGGTCAGGGCTACCATGAAAGGTATTTCACTGCAGGAAGCAGCCTCAACACAAAAAGAGCTTAAAGCGGCCCTGGATGCTTGGGGTGACTACAGCAGCAAGTCGATTTTTGAATTATTACAATAGAATTATTGCTATGTTTATGTAGGCTATTCGGTGTTTGCTTGGATAGCCTACCTGCTTATATCGCCTTTCTTAAGGGGTTGACACTATAATGAAAAGAGGAGGCAGATAAAATGATTTCTCTTTCCTTGGACGGTAAGGTGGGCATAGTTACCGGCGGTGTACAAGGTATTGGTCGTGCCATTACTCTTAAACTTGCTGAAGCGGGTTTGCGAGGTCTTACCGTTCTTGATTTAAAGTTAGGTGATGCTGCCCAAGAGGTAGCACAAAGAGCGGAAAGCTTTGGCGTAGAAGTGCTCCTTCTAGAGGGAAATGTGAGTAAGAATGAGGATATGAAAAAAGCCATCACCGAAACCGTAAAAAAGTGGAATCGCTTAGATATTATGGTTAATAATGCGGGGATGGGGAGACAAAACGACTTTTTCACTACTTCTGAAGGACAATGGGATCTGATTATTGATGTTAACCTTCGTTCGGTGTTTCTTGGCATGAAGTATGCTGCGGAATACATGAAGGATCATGGCGGGGGTTGTATTGTTAATATGGCTTCTATTTCCGGCGTTACCGGTGGTAATACAAGCCCTGATTACGGTGCGTCTAAAGCGGGAGTTATTGCTCTTACAAAATTTGGAGCAAAAACCTTAAGCAAGTACGGGATAAGGGTTAATGCGTTAGCACCGGGTACAATTGAGACAGTTTTGGTGAAAAGCAATTATGCGACCTTAACCCCGGAAGCAGCGGAAAAACGGTTGTCTACTATTCCGATGGGACGGATGGGTACTCCGGAAGAAGTGGCGAAGGTAGCGTTATTTTTAGCTTCTGATCTGGCTAGTTACGTTAATGGGGAGACGGTCATGGTTACAGGTGGCAGAATGAGTTAGCATAAATAAGTTAGCAGAATTAAAGGAGGAAAAAGACATGGTAAAGTATCTATTGGGTATTGACGATGGCTTGACTAACTCCAAAGCGGCATTGTTTGATCTTACGAGAAAAGAGATCGCTATTGCTACAAGACGTTTTGAAATAACCAATCCTAAGCCGTCCTGGGTAGAGGGCGATCCGGAAAGGTTATGGGAAAATACAGCTGACTGTGTGCGGGAAGTAATCCAGAAAACCGGTATTAATCCTGCCGAAATTGGAGCCATTGGTTTTACCGGTTTTGGATTAGGACTTTTTGTAATTGATGCTGCCGGGAAAGCGGTTCGTAATGCGATTGGGTCTAATGACAGCAGGGCAGTGGAGGTAGTAGAACAATATCAAAAGGCAGGGGTCTATGAAAAGATAGCCCAAATTAATACGACGCTAACCTTTCCGGGTCAACCGGGACCTATCTTGCGTTGGATCAAGGAAAACGAACCGGAGAATTATGCCAGGATTGATTGTATTATGATGTGTAAGGATTTTCTCCGTTTCAAAATGACGGGGGTAAGAATCTCCGAACGTAACGATATGAGCGGAAATGGTTTAATGGATTTTAGTAACGGTGTTTATTCAAAGCAACTGATGGAGATGTATGGCATTCCGGAAATGTTTGACAAGCTGCCCCAAGTGGCGGAAGTCAGTCATGCTATTGTGGGAGCTGTTACTAAAGAAGCGGCGGCTCGTACCGGATTAAAAGAAGGCACTCCTTGTGCCGCCAGTATGATGGATGTGGCTTCCTGCTGCATCGGTTCGGGCGTAGTTGATGAACGCTATGCCTCTGTAATCGTCGGGACATGGGGGATTAATCAGGTCATTGGGGATCAGTTTATTCCGAATATGACCTCTAATCAGTATTTTGTTTTACCCGGTAAAATATTATCTTGTAGTGCGGGAGCAACGTCGGCTTCAAATTTGGAATGGTTTGTAAAACAGCTGGGCGGTACCGCAGAAGTGGAGGCCAAGAAGCGGGGAGTTTCCAAGTTCGATATAATTACTGAAGCAGCAGCCTCTATTGAGCCCGGTGGGACCAGTGTTATTTATCATCCCTTTATAGCTACCCCAAATATACATCCGCGGGGAAGAGCAGGGTTCCATAACATTGTAATGGGACATACTTTTGCGGATTTGGCAAGGGCCCTTTTTGAGGGGATTACCTTTGACCACAAAAGACATATCGACAACTTACGCCGGGGAGGCCGTAATATTAAGGCGGTGAGGCTCGCCGGCGGGGGAGCAAAGAGCAACTTCTGGAGTCAGATGTTTGCCGATATTTTGGAAGTACCGGTAGAAGTTGTCGAAACAAAGGAAATTGGAGCCCTTGGTTGTGCCTTGGCGGCCGGGATAGGCGCCGGTATCTTTAAAGATTATAAGGACGCATTTGCTCAAGCGGTAAAAATAAAGGCGATTTTCCAGCCTAAACCAGAAAACACCCAGAAATACTTGCGCCGCTACGAGGATTGGGAAATGTTGGCGGATTCTTTGCGGTCTGCCTGGGAAAAACAACATTTGGACGATTAAGCTACAGAGCCCCTTCAAAGTTCTCCTTTTTTCTTTCCCCCTTTTCCTTAATTTAACAACCTTAAAGATTAAGCGAGTCGCTTTAAAGGGGTTTCTTTAGTAGGGAGCTGAAAAAGGTCAAAAAATTAGGAGGTTAAAATATATGGAAACTGTAAAAATGATAATTGATCTCTTTGGACCTGCTATTTTTGTACCGGTAGTTGTCTTTATATTGAGTCTTTGTATGAAGGTTGAAGCCAAAAAGGCTTTAAGTGGAGCCATTTATATGGGCATTGGTTTAACCGCTTTCAGTATCATCATTGGTGGATTAATGGGAACATTAGGTCCGGTTGTAACCCAGATGGTGCAGGATACGGGGATTAATTTGCCGGTTATTGATGTTGGCTGGCCTGCCGCTTCCATTGTTTGTTATGCAAGCTATATAGGGCTGTTTTATATCCCTTGCGGATTGCTGTTTAACCTTTTTCTGTTTGCGACAAAATGGACAGATACTTTCCAGCCAACCGATATTTTTAACTATTATCATTTTGTGTTTTGGGCGGCCATAATTCATTTAACCACGGGCAGTTTTGTACTGGGGATTATCTCGGCGATGCTTTTAAACCTAATTGTACTGCTTTTGGCAGATTGGATTGCCCCTTCCATGGATTGCTACTACGGTTTTAATGGCGTTGTCTCAACGGCTTTGGTCTGTATTCAAGGGATGCCTTTTGCCATATTAGTAAAATGGGTTTTAAAAAAGATGGGCTTAGATAAGATTAATTTAAATCCGGATACCTTGAAAGCCAAGTTCGGTTTTTGGGGTGAACCGGTTACGATGGGTTTAATTATTGGTTTTGTAGTAGCCTTAATTGCTAAATGGTCTGATCTTTCTTCTTTGGAAAACTGGGCTACCATCTTGAAAACGGCGATTGTGACCGGTGCAGTAATGGCGATTTATCCCGCTGTATCGGAGTTGTTTGTTAAAGGGCTCATTCCTGTTACCGAGACAATTAATAATCGGATGAAAAGCGGGGAAATGAAACGGAAAAATATGTATATTGCCATTGACCCGGCGATCTTTTTTGGTAGAGATGCGGTCATCGCTACGGGTTTGATTTTAATCCCTGTTGTACTGGCTTTTGCCCTTTTCTTTCCGGGTAACACGGTGTTACCTTTAGCGGATTTGCCTGCGGTAGCTTTTATGGTTATTGGGATTGTTTGCGTGATGGAAGGTAATGTATTCACGTCATTTATCGTTGGGGCATTATGGATTTTCATTAGTATGATTGTTAACTCCTCTATTGCCCCGATCTTTACGACGGTCGCAAAAACGGTTAATGCTTTCCCTGCTTCTGCCGGTGATGCCATGATTACCAGTCTTTTGATTGGGAGTAATCCCTTTGGCTGGCTGGTATTTAAAGCGGTCACTGCGGCGGAAAGCATCAGAATATTTACGATTGGTGCTGCTTTTACTGTTTATTTGTTAGTTTACTTCTTGTTCCAGAAAAACCGGAAAGCATGGCAATTAGCGGCCGGTGCAAATGAAAAGTACTTTGAAGAAAAAGAGGCAGTGTGGAAAGAAGCTCAAGAAAATAGAGCGGAGAGATAATTTGCGCAGCCTTAAATAATGTGTTATACTAAAATTGTTGGCGCGGGATGGAGCAGCTGGCAGCTCGTCGGGCTCATAACCCGGAGG
>DHPU01000005.1:0-12508 GCA_002407935.1 Peptococcaceae bacterium UBA5356 | reverse complement strand
GCTCGTCGGGCTCATAACCCGGAGGTCGAAGGTTCAAATCCTTCTCCCGCAACCATAATTATTACAACAAAACCACTGTAAAAGCATTCCGCTTTTCAGTGGTTTTTTTAGTATATCAAAAGCTTACGAGATTATTATACTTGAAAGTATTATAATCTCAAGTATAATAATCTTAGGAGGTGGTTAACTTGGGAAAATTTATAAATAGAGCTAAAGAATTAGCTTTTTTAAATAGTGAGTATGCTAAACAAGAATCTTCTCTGGTGATCCTTTACGGGAGACGTAGAACCGGTAAAACGACATTGATTACGCATTTTGGTGCCGATAAAAGGATGTTGTATTTTTTTGCAACCGAGGAAGCGGAAAGTGAAAACCTAAATAGTTTTAAAAATTTGGTTGGCGATTATTTGGGTAGTGAATTATTGAAAAATGCGAAGATTGATAGCTGGGAATTAATCTTTCAGGAGCTGCTTAAAAATAATCCTCAGGAGCGAAAACTGATTGTAATAGATGAGTTTCAGTATTTAGGGAAAGCTAATCCGGCTTTTCCCTCTATTTTTCAAAAAACATGGGATACCCAGCTTAAACAGGCTAACGTAATGGTAATTTTATGTGGATCCCTTGTTTCTAAGATGGAGGCACAAGCTCTTTCGTATAAGAGCCCGCTTTATGGCAGGCGTACCGGGCAAATCAAGCTTGCTCCTATAGAATTTAAGCATTATCATGAGTTTTTTGAGGGAAAAAGTCGTACGGAGTTAATCGAGTATTACAGTATTACCGATGGAGTACCAAAGTATATAGAGCTTTTTACAGGTTCGGGAGATGTTTTTACGGCCATAAATCAGCATATTTTATCTAAGCAAAGCTTTTTATATGAGGAGCCGATCTTTTTATTGCAAAATGAGGTTTCAGAGATAGGAAGTTATTTTTCGATTATTAAAGCAATTGCGGCCGGTAATCAAAGGCTTTCTAAAATAGCCTCCGTGCTTGGGGTTAAGCAAACTAACCTTTCAAAATATCTTAAAACATTAATTGACCTTGATCTATTACAAAGACAGGTACCGATAACGGAGAATCAGCCCGAAAAAAGCAAGCGGGGACTTTACAGGATCAAAGATAATTTTATTAAATTTTGGTTTAAATTTATTTATCCTTATAAAAGCTTCATCGAAATGAATAATACTGCTTTCGTGTTGCAAAAGATTAGAGAAAACTTAATTCAGCAGCATGTTTCTTCTGTTTACGAGGATCTTTGCCTTGCGGAGATGTGGGATTTAAATTTGGATAATGCTTGGAATTTTCACTTTAACAAGGCCGGCAGATGGTGGGATAATAACACGGAGATTGATCTTGTGGCTTTTGACAGTGAGGGCGAAGATATTATTTTTGGTGAGTGCAAATATACCGAGCAACCGCTTGATACTAATGTTTTTTATGCGCTTATGGAAAAAGCACAAAAGGTACAGTGGAAAAAGAACTGCCGGCGGCAATTCATTTTATTTAGCATTAATGGATTTACCAAGCAGATGGAGGAGCTTGCTCAAACAAGACGGGATGTTCTTTTACGTTCTTGACGTCATCGCCGCATTGTAAAATTATAGAGGTCTTCCCATAATCACGATTTTCCTGTAGCTTGAAAATTGCGTTGTGATATGTCAAAATATTTGGTGATTTTTTAGAAGGATTAATAGGAAATACTGTCGAATAACACCTAGGTTAGGAATGAATGCAATTTTAATAAGAAAGGAGGTTTAGGACATCGATCCTTACTGGCAGCGGTGGGTGCAGGGTAACACTAACGGTTATGAATAAAGACTTGATCCTGTGTATGGAGGTGAGACACTAATGACGCGGGAGATTAAACTTACCCTCTTTATTTTACTGATAACGGGTATTACTGTTGTGTTTTTGGGGTGCGGATTAATGAAAAAGATTAATAAGCCAAAAGAAATAAGAGACATTGCTTACGATGTCAATAAAAATTACGCTTATACGGTTTATCTTGAGGAAAATGCCAAATTTGTCCCTTATCTTGTTTTAACTGATGATTATAATGGTAATGTGCTGCTTTTACGAAAACACATCCTGAATGAGGTAATGA
This sequence comes from Peptococcaceae bacterium UBA5356, assembly GCA_002407935.1. Taxonomy (GTDB): domain Bacteria; phylum Bacillota; class Peptococcia; order DRI-13; family DTU073; genus UBA5356. Next base: position 10,407 of record DHPU01000005.1, on the reverse strand, counting down.
TTTTCAACCCAAACGATAGATATAACGGGTATTATGAAAATTGCGTTATTGATAAATTCCTCAATGAAGAATTTATCAACAGTTTTACGCCCGAGATGCAAAAGCAAATTGCGGACAGCAAAATAGTAATCACTGCCAAGTCAAGCCTGGGTAGTTGTGGGGAAGCGACAACAGACATTAACCGAAAAATTTTTTTATTGTCATACACGGAACTGGGTTTGACAAAAGAGTCAATCGCTACTGTGGAAGGGAAAGCTTTAAAATATTTTCATAACGGCCCATCCCGGATTGCCTATTTGGAAACGGGGGTAGCCGCCGGTTGGTGGTTAAGAACCTCTTACACCGAGTATCACACTACCGTATGGTCGGTGGGCTTCGATGCGACAACGGGGAGTGTTGGACTTGATTACACTAATGGAGTAAGACCGGCGTTTTGCGTAGACGGGAAAACGTCGATTGAGGCAAGTGAGGAAGTAATCAAGGGGGAAACAGTTTATATTCTTAAGTGAAAAATATTAATCCGGTGACCTCACGGTCATCCTAAAAGTGGATTTTAGGAAATTGTTCAGAAAAAAATGATTTTGGAGGTTTAAGTAATGAAAAAACGCATTCTTAGTATTCTTTTGGTCATATGCCTGATTTTATCGCTTTTTCCTTTAAGTGTTTTTGCGAGCGATCCGGTCGGAAAACAGGTAGAAGATGGTTCAAATCTGGTAAGAGAAAAATGGCTTGAATATATTGCAGATCAACAAGAAAGCGAAACCGGTCAAACTGAAAACAGGCAGATGTCTCCGCTTTCTTTAAGTGCTACTGCAGCTGTTGACGGAGCAAACGTTTCCACACCTGCGATTGTTTTAAGCGGGGCCGTTTCTAGTACTGCAAGATATACGGTTCTTGTGTTAGATGAATCGGGTAGTATGGGCGGATATCCAATGACTGTTTTAAAATCCGCTGCGTTAAAATTTTGTGACGCTGTTCTCAAAGCGGATGGCGATAATTACGTCGCTGTTGTTGCATATGCTTCTGAGGCAAGAACCTTGTGCGGCTTTTCCAATAGTGATGCTACGCTCGAAACGGCTATAAACAAGATTTATAACCATGGTTGGACAAACACAAATGAAGGCTTATTATCTGCCGATGATTTATTGAGTTCTGTTGCAGATGCACCGGGTGTGATAAAAAATGTGGTTTTATTATCCGATGGTCTGCCCAATGAAGGTTCATATTCGAATTCGGGAAGTTATACATACAACGACTATTATTATTATAAATATGCGAACGCTGTTTATAACACTGCGATTGCTTTAAAGTCCAAAGGTTATAAATTATACACCTTGGGTTTTTTCCATGATCTTAGCGGTTCAGAATTAAATTTTGCCCGCAGATTTATGAGCGATTTGCAGAATTCAGGATATTACGATGTTGTTGATCCCGATGAGTTAGAATTTGTGTTCGGTGAAATCGCCTCAGATATCATTAAAAAAACGGGGATTTTCCGTTATCCGGGGAAAGAACGCGATTATTCGGCGGTGTATTATTATGACGATGGCTATTTTACAAATAGCTCGTATAGCTATAACCCACATTTAGCTACGATGTCTTTCTGTCTTGAATTATCCGCCTGCGGCAGTCAGGATGTTGGTGGTTCATACGAGAATAAAAGTCTGAATGCCCAAAACCTTCTGGCAGAAATCGGTTTTTCAGATATTGAAACAAATGAATGGTTCAAGGTAAAACCAACCAAAGACTCTATCGGAGCAATTGCGGCTCATAAAACTATTACGGATGGTGGAAAACCATATGAGTTAATTGCCTTAGCGGTCAGAGGGGGAGGTTATGAAAGCGAGTGGGCCAGTAATTTTACAATTGGAGAGACTGGTAAGCATCAAGGATTCACGGAAGCCCGAAATCAGGTTCTGGAGTTTTTGGATGATTATATCAGCAAAAATGCTATTTCCGGCGATATAAAGCTTTGGCTAACCGGCTACAGCAGAGCTGGGGCAACCGCAAATTTAGTTGCCGGTAAAATAGATGATGGATATTCCTTCGGTAACTGCAATTTGATGCGGTCTGATTTATATGCATATACCTTTGAGACTCCCGCCGGGGCCTTGATGTTGGATGTTAATAAATCAGCGTATAAAAATATCTTTAATATTATCAATCCCAACGATCCCGTTACCAAAGTTGCTCCGGCTTATTGGTCATTTGCACGTTATGGAAATGATGATGCAGGTGCGATCCCTGACAAGTTAAGCACTGACGAAAATGAATACTCCAAACAATTAGCTAAAATGCTGGAGAGATATGATACCCTGGTCAGTGAATATAAACCAAAACCGGAATATACTGTTGATAACTTTGCGATGAAAAAAATACAATTTGCATGGGAAAAGCTTCCATTAAAAGTTGTTGATGACCCTAATAACAAGCAAACACAAGCACAATTTTTAGATAAATGCATTAATGTAGTATTTGCAAAGGAACTAATTAAGACTCGTGCAAACTACGTCGCTAATTATCAAGAAGGCGTAAGGGAATTATTCAGTATTTTGAACACGGATGAAGCAAAAAAAGAAAATTTTTTTCTATTTTAAAGGATAAGTTCATGAATTTAGCAACCTGGGAAGAAATATTAAAAGCTCGTTATAACCTTAATCCTTTTATATCAGAAAGAGATAAGAAAAAAGAAGTCTATGAAATACTTGCAAGGATTTTGTGTGAAAGTCTTAATGAGGCAGGAATTATATATGATGAGACTTCATTAAAAAAGGCTACAGTATCGCTTTTAGACCTTATTGTAGAGAATATATGGAGTCAACGCGATGTAGTATTTAATGCGTATATGAACTTTGAGGGAATACGTTATGCCCACTTTCCGGAAATCTGTCTGGCTTGGTTGCAATCAATGGATTCGAATTATACGGAGGGTGGGGCGGTGTCTTTCTGTAATGGCCATTACAGAGTAATCAGAATTAATTGCCCTGTTGATGTTGAAGTGTATAATGCCAGAGGTGCTAAGATTGCGGCTATTATAGCTGATGTACCGCAAGACGTTGGATATAGCATTGTATCATCCATCAATGAAGATGGGGAAAAGCTGATTTTCCTTCCGGCGGAATCAAGTTATAGCATTAAAACGAAGGCTACCGGTAACGGAACCATGTCTTTCTCGATATACGAGTATAGCCCGCAAATGGGGAATAACACGAGGATCGTAAATTATTATGATATTCCCCTAACGGCAGGAATGGCTTTCACTGCCAATATTCCTTCGTTTAATGCTGAGGAGTTGGAAAACGGGATTGAAAATGGTTCATCGGTTGTCTATTCACTTAAAAATAATTCCACCGGTAAAGAGATTACGGCGAATTCCGATCTTGTCGGAAATCAAGCAACGGAAGCATACTATATGGTTAACGTCTCCGCTGAAAATGACGTGTGCGGGATTGTAACAGGTCGAGGGGTAAGACAACTGGGAAATTATGCCCAGGCAAATGCCATTCCATATGAAGGATATGAGTTTGCAGGCTGGTATTCAGGAGGGCAGAAGGTGTCTTCAGAGGCGGTTTATCGTTTCAGAGTAAAATCTGACGTGCATCTGATTGCCAAATTCACAGCAAATATGTACGCATTGACTTTATCAGCAGGTAATGGCGGCAGAATTACAATGGGGGCCAGCGGTGATTATAAAACGGGTTCCATGATACCCCTTACGGCAACTCCAAATAGTAACTACCGTTTTGTAAACTGGACATCATCAGAAGGTGGCTATTTTAAAGATGCCACTAGTGCAACGACAACTTTTGCAATGGCAGGAAACGATGTAACGGTAACAGCCAACTTTGAATTAGTGTCACCATCATCATCGCTGGCAGGGCAGTGGAGTTTTGACGAAGGGACAGGGACAAAAATAGCCGACACAAGCGGGAATAATAACAACGGCACAATAGCAGGAGCGGCATGGGTAAACGGCAAAGTGGGAAAAGCTTTAAGCTTTGACGGCGTAAACGATTATGTCGAAATACCATATAACTCCATCTTAAATCCCAAGAAAGCCCTGACAATTGAAGCATGGATAAATCCCTGCAGTACGGCGGCGGATCAGCGGATCCTGTCCAAATCGCCCTATCCTAATAATGACTATAGCATGATTCGTGCCTCCAACAACAGAGTATTGGTATCAATGAAAATTAACGGGACGGTACAATCGATCTATTCCCCGGCGAACTCGGTACCCGTAGGGACATGGACTCATGTTGCGGGCACGTATGATGGCACAAGAATGAGACTATACATCAATGGTGCCCAGGTAAACAGCTTTGCCGTATGCGGTGAAATAGGCACTCATGCGGAGCCTTTAATGATTGGGAAAAATGCCACAAGCGCCTACTTTAAGGGAATGGTCGATGAAGTAAGCATCTATAACAAAGCTTTAACGGCAGCAGAGGTATTAAGCCGTTACCAAGCCGCCCAAAACTAATGTAAAATAAAAAACAAATACTACGTAAAGTTTGGCTTGGGATATGATTGGACGAAGCTCGATTCCGAATAATAAAACGTCCCCCCCTTTGGTCTAAAAGGGGGGATGTACTTTTTGTAAAATAATATTTTGCGTATTATTTAGCATTAATGGTTTTACCAAGCAGATAAAGAGGACACAATTTTTTGCTTAAAGAAAAAACTACTGCTATAATTTAGAAAATAGGATATAATTAAAGTGTGTCGGAAAAAGACTCTGGTAGGTGAAGGTAAAGTGAGCAAGAAGTATGTTTTGCTAATCTGTCTTTTAGTGTCAGCTTTTCTCCTATCTTTTTCGGTGAGTGCTGCGAATGCGGTTAGTCTGGTTGATTTACAAATTAATGAAGAGCTTTTGCCGGGGGAGGATTATTTGCGCTTAACGGCAACCGGGGTTTTTTCCCATGGGGTAAAGCAGCAAATCAGCCAGGACCTTACTTGGACGAGCTCCGATACGGCTATTGCTAAGGTCGATAGTACAGGGACGGTTCGTTTTACGGGAAAAGGGGGGCCTGTGACTATTGCTGTGCATAAGGATGGGGTGAGCGGCAGTAAATCGATTAACGTAAAGCCATGGCCAAAAAGCATAGAGATTGAAACGAGTTTTGTATATAGTGAGAATCCCTACCGGTTACTGGTGAAGGGACGGTTTAGTGACGGTACCACACGTTATTTTGGGCCGGAGGATCAGGTTGTTTGGGCCAGCTCCAATCCGTGGGTAGCTTGGGTGAATAGCCAGGGTGTCGTTACGTTCACGGGCGAGGAAGGCTATGTGGTGGTGAAAGTCATTACCGGAACGTATAGTGATTCAGTGAATTTAACGGTAGATAAGCAAAACAATAAGGATACTACAGTTTGGCGGAAGGGAATCAAGATTAAAGAGGAAATAAAATATTCTCCGGAGCAGCAAAAGCTGACACTTGTTGCTGTGATGACGGATGATTCGGAGGAAGCGATACCCAATAGCAGCGCTGATTGGTCTTCCAGCAATCCGGAGATTGCCAAGGTCAATAATGAAGGGGAGTTAACTTTTAGCGGTAAAGCGGGATTTACGACGCTGAAGGTTTCTTATGGGGGTTATCATTATGAAACATTAGTTAAGGTAGGGCGAACCCTCATCAAGTTAGCGCTGAATCAAAGTCTAAACTATACTTCGGTTTGGGAGGAAATAGCTTTTCCTTTGTCGGTTACCGCTACATATAATGATGGCACGGAAATAATCCAAACTTCCGGTTTGAATTGGTCGGTTAGCGATCCGAAATTAGCGACGATTACTGAAACCGGGGTAATTACTTTTACCGGAGAGCCTGGGACGGCAACTGTGACTGTGTCAGGGTCGGGAAATGAAGGAGCGGTTGTGCAGGACGCGGTTACTGTTGAGATTCCTGTAATGGAGAAGTCGCGGCCGCAAAGGTTATATATTGACGTTAATCCGCTTAAGGATATCCGTGAACAGGGCATTTACTCTCCAGAGGTAATGTGTATTTTTAGTAATGGGGAAAGACGGGATGTTACCGAGCAGGTCACTTGGACGAATTCTTCGCCGGAAACAGCTACGATTTATAATAAGAAAATCTATCTTGCCCCTAATCCCGGAAAGGTGGAGTTGAGGGCCAATTTTCGGGGCTTGAGCGACACAGTTTCTGGTTATGGCAATTGGTTGCCTGGTTACAAGACGGGGAGAGTTTATCAATTGAGGATTAAAGAACATCAGGTCCCCTTCAGCTTTAGTCCGGTGAAATTGGCTGCTCTTGCTGTTGGGGGTGACGGAAGCATTCAGGATATGACGGCACAGGTAAAGTGGCGATCCAGCCAACCGTTGGTAGCTCGGGTGAACAAAGGGGTTTTAACTTATACCGGAAGGATCGGCAAGACGGTAATTACGGCTCAGGGTTTCGGTTTTAGAGATTTTTTACAGGTGGAAGTTTGTCCCGAAGATTTGCAGCCTAGAGTAGATAAGCTGGTTATTGAAGGTAATTTGTGGGGAGGCGCCAATCAGTTAAAGGTTACCGCTTATTTTAATAATGGGACGGTAAAAGAGGTAACCAAAGAAGCAGTATGGAATACCGGCAATAAAAATGTGGCTGTTGTGACTAATCAGGGGAATGTAATGTTTCCTAAGGGCATGGCTCCTGTAACCATTTTTGCTAGTTATGGAGGAAAAGAGGCTAAAATAGCTAGAATATAAGTAAAATATCGATAGAAGGTTAAAAATCATCCTTTGCGTAAGAACTTAGATTTGGTAAAATGAGGGTGAAGACATTTTGGAGGTAAAGAATGGTACAACAACGTATGGATTTTGGCCAATCAAGGTATGAGCAGATTGCCATTGATATTGCGCAAAAAATAGTGCGTGGGGAATTTCGCGTCGGACAAAAACTCTCGGGGCGTTCCTTATTAGCCGGAACTTATAATGTATCTCCGGAAACAATTCGCCGCAGTATAGCTCTTTTGCAGAATATCGGTGTAGTTGAAGCGATCACGGGTAGTGGGGTTATTATTCATTCAAGTAAATTAGCCAAGGAATATTTGGAGGAATATAATGACCGTCAGGAGATTTTGGATCTTAGAAATAGGGTAAATATCTTAATGAGTCGGCGTAATGAATTGGATCTTGAACTGGAAAAGGAACTTTCTAGGCTTTTGGAATATTCGTTTCAAAAAACGTCTATCCTTCAACAAATTGAGGAGGTTGTTTTACCTTCTCAATCATGGATGGCAGGGGAAACTATTGCGGATATAGACTTCCGGCACCTTACCGGTACAACTATTGTGAATATTACCAGGGATGGGAAGGAGATCTATTCACCTCCTGCTAGCATGGAGTTAAAGGGAAATGATATTTTGAATGTTGTGGGAACACCTGCTGCCCGGGAAAGACTGAAGGAACTACTTAAAGAAAAATTGGGAGATTAAAAGGGAGGCTTATTTCTCGTTTTTATACTCTTCTGTTTTTTTAGAATTCATTTGGATCCCCTGGAAGGAAAATGTGTGATTACGGCGAATCTAAACATAAGGGGAAGGTGAATAAGATGAACCTGGTTGATTTATTAATTCTTATTTTTCTTTTGGTAGGAGCTATCAATGGATTGAAGAAAGGTTTTCTAAATAGCTGTGTAGGGTTATTAAGCAGTATAATAGGCTTATTCGCCGCGATTAAATATTACTCAAGCTTGGCAGAATGGTTGAATGCAAAGTTTTTGTTTCTTGAACAGTTTGAGCAATTTTTTACAGAACATTTCATTTTACCCACGCAGATTAGTCAAATTAATGTTGGGACATTGTCCTTGCCTGATATAAGTACATATTTAGATAAATTAAGTTTACCCGCTAATTTAAAAATTCAATTGTTGGAGTTTATTTTAAATTTATGCGATAAGTTTGCTCTTGCGGCCGGAACTACTTTAGGGGAAGTGATAAATCTCTTTTTAGCGGAAATTGTTTTTAAAGCTTTGCTTATTCTTGTAATTTGGTTTGTAGTAAATAAAGTGGCGCTTGTTTTTTCGCGCTTATTAACAAATGTGATCCAAGGGACACTTTTAGGGGCTGTTAACAAGGGCGGAGGGTTAGTCACAGAAGTAATGATTGTAGCGCTTATGATGATCATTGTTTTTGGTTTGATTGGTCCTTTATTGGAGTTAGCGCGGTTTTCAGAACCTTCTTTCCCGGTGGCTGTGGCCAAAACAATTAGCGAAGCAAAACTTGTTCAGTTTTTTATGGTAATTTATTCGATGATGATGGGAGAATTGATTGTTCCTTGGTTATAATCGATGATCGATGATAAATCGATGACAATAGGAGGTTTTAGTTGTGGCGTGGTTTTCTGGAGGAACAAAGGTTCCGCAATTGCATATATTAGAAAACGAAATTAAGGTGAGCCCTTTAAATTTTTCGCGGGAATTAAAGGATAAATTGCAACAATTAAATTTTGAAGAGCGGTGGGGACTAACTAAAAGACTTTTACCGGTTTTAGAAAAGACAAAAACTCGTAACCTGGTACGTTTATTTTTTTCGGAAGAAACTGCCGGAATTATGGATTTGTTAGAGAGGAAAGAAGAAACAAATATGGCTGTCGAATGTCTCGGATATTTTCCCTCTAGGGAAACTGTGGAGGTATTGGTTCAATTCTTGAATCATAAGAATGAAGAAACACAGTTAATTGCGGCCGGAGCCTTGACAAATCATACGCCGAGGCTGGTTGTTCCGTGTGTGATGGAAAAGTTTTTAGAAGGGGAAATTCCGGTCTCACGGGCGGGGGATGTTTTACTGGGGATGGATTATCTCGCTCAGGAGGCTTTGCTGGAAGCATATGAGCAGGCAACGGCAGAGGTTAAGGGTCAAATACTAGAGCTATTAACGGCTAGTCGCAATCCTAAGTGTAAACAATTTTTAGCCCCGGCGTTATTAAGTGAGGAAATAGTTTTGAAAAAAGCGGCTTTACAGGCTGTTGCGGCATTTAAGCCGCGGGACTTATGGCTGGAGGTAGCAATGTGTCTTGCTGAGCCGGCTTGGCAAATCAGGACAAAGGCGATGGAAGTGCTGTCAGAGCTAAAGGTAAAAGAAGCACTGGAGATGGTCACTCCTTTTTTAGAGGATGAAGATCCCTGGGTACGGAAAGCGGCTGAAACCTGTATAGAGAAGCTGGAGAAGGAGTAAAAGAAGCAGAAGAGAAACAAGAAGAGAAACAAGGGAGATAAGGAAAAGAAATGAAAAGGGAAAGAGGGAAATAGTTTAAATGACGTGGAATGATTTTTTATTAGCGCTGGATAAGTTTTTTTCGGCAGTGGAGTTTAAGTTATGGGCTGGGAAGGCACTCCTTGTCATTATTATTCTGCTATTGACCCGTGTAGCGGTTTATCTTGCCGATTTATTAACAGAGCGAACCTTTCAAATGAAAATTAGACACGGAAAGGTTACTTTTGATGAACGAAGGCTTAATACCTTAAAAACACTTTTAAAAAGTGTAATTAGGTATGTTTTCTTTTTTCTGGCTATTATTACGATTTTAGATGAATTGGGAGTACCGATTACGGCGGTTCTCTCCGCAGCCGGAATTTTAGGTTTGGCGGTAGGGTTTGGCGCGCAAAATCTGGTGCGGGATATTATTACAGGATTTTTTATTCTTTTTGAGGATCAGTTTTCCGTAGGAGAATATATTGAAACGGAAGGAATTGGCGGAATTGTGGAAGAGGTTGGCTTACGAATTACAAAGTTGAGAGACTGGGGCGGGCAGTTACATATTATTCCCAATGGGAAAATAGGCATGGTTACCAACCACAATCGGGGTAGTTTGCGTGCGATGGTAGAAGTTGGGGTTAGTTATGAGGAGAATCTTGATAGAGTTATTCAGGTATTGGAAGATCTATGCAAGAAGGTAAGCAGTGATTTTGCGAAGGTGATTACCGTGGAGCCGAAGGTGATAGGGGTACAGGCATTAGGGGAATCCGAAGTTTTGATTAGAATTGTAGCCATGACCACTCCTTTAGAACAATGGGGGCTGGAAAGGGAATTGCGGAAAAGAATTAAAGAGACATTTGAGCGGGAAGGGATGGGAATTCCTTATCCTCATCGGGTCATTGTTCCTGTTAAAGGGGAGGGCAGTTAAGTGAACCTCACTTTTGATAAGCTTATGGTAAATGGTAATGAGAAATCGAAGATTGAAGATTTGGAAAGGTGATGGGGATGGCACAATATAATGTGGGTGATATTGTTCGCATGAAAAAGAAACATCCCTGCGGCAATGATGAGTGGGAGGTAATGCGTACAGGGATGGATTTTCGGATCAAATGCCTGAAGTGCTCGCGACAGGTCTGGCTGGATAGACCGTCCTTTGAAAAATCCGTAAAAAAGGTGCTTAAACAGGCCGGGGAGGAATAGTTGGAATGGGAG
>DHPU01000052.1:13908-25741 GCA_002407935.1 Peptococcaceae bacterium UBA5356 | reverse complement strand
TTATTTTTGTGCTTGTTGTGCGTAGCTTACAGACTGGGTAGTTGCATCATAATTTACAGTTGCACCGAAGATATTTCCGATTGCCCGGAAAGGCAGTACGGTACGACCATTCTGAATGAAAGCAGCAACGTCAGCAGTTACTGTCTCAACTACACCATTTCTTGTTACGGTAATATCCTTGGAACCGATAACAATGGTTACAGTAATATCTGTACGAGTTAAGGTAACAGTCTGAGTAGCTTCGTTCCAGCCGATTTCGCAACCGAATGCATCAGCAACCGGACGAATAGCTACAAAAGTACGGCTATCCTTAATGAAAGGAGCTACATCAGTAACCTTAGCAACTCCATCCTGAACATATGCAGTGTTGCCAATGAACATAGTTAAGGAATTCGCACCAACAGCATCGATAGGAGCAGCATTTTTGCTGAAAGGAACTTCCACAATACCACTTAAAGCAAAATTACCAGTATCACCCGTATACTTAACCGCAGCTTTAACTTGAACTTTTACAGTTCCGTCTTTATCGCAGTCAACTTCCAAAACACCAGCACCCTTTTGTTTGAGATCTTTTTCAAAATCGCTGTCAAAATCTGCCGAGTTGCTGGATCCGGCAGGAGCGGAAATAACCCAAGCAGCAGTTTCAATACTCTTGACGTCACTACCGAGAGCTACAACATTACCCTTTTTATCAACAGCCTTTACTGTTACTTTGGCAGTTTCACCAGGCACAGTAGCTTTAGGAGCTTCGAAGACTAACGCTCTCGCATAATCACAGATAGTGATTACAGCAGAAGCCGTCTTCTTCTCATTAGTATCAACAACACTAATCGTAACATCACCAAGATAATCGGACTCATCAGTAGCTTTTACAACACCGTCAACATCAACAGTGGCTTTATCAAGATCACTGGAGAAGAATTCAAGCCCGGTACTAACGTCAAGGCTGATTCCATCAGCATCTAATTGTTTTACAGTAGGAGTACTACTTTCACTATTAAGCATTAAACTTTTTTCGTCATACTCCAGCGAAAGAGCAACAATGTCGCCTTGTTCTTTTACAGTAAATTTAATATCAACATATTTACCATTTTTCAAAGCAGCACGAACTACATAGTCGCCCTCTTTTTTGAATTCAGTAATCTCAATTACAGGATCACCATCATCATTCAGATCGTAACTACATTTACCTTTAATATCAGAACCGGTAGGTTCAGTAACAACTTCGATATTTTCCATATCAGCTTTAAATTCAGTAGCATTTTCAAAAATAGTTTCATTGTCCCGAAGGTCAGCAATCTTCACTTCAAATTCTTTGTTTTTCTGAGCAAGAGCAATCTTTTGATTGTTGTCGTCTACCAGTGTAATATTGAAGGAAGTACCTGCACCAAATGTAACTTTAACTTCCTTAGATTCTTTACCACAAGTAGCTTTAACTAGGAACTCATCAGCTTTGTCAGAATAAACCTTTACTTTAACGATACCTTGAGCATCGGTTGTAGCTGTGGTTTTGTTTAATCTAGCCCCCGATTTGTTCACGGAGAATTTTACATCTTCACCACTAACACCAGCATTGGCTTTGTTCTGAACTTGGAAAGCGATTTCATAGTAGTCGGAACCGTTAGATTGCATGTTATCAACGTTTGGATCTCCATTTTTATCTTTGACTTCATCTTGTATGATCTCATCTACTCCACTGGCTACAAAAGTAACCTTTTTTGTACCAGCTTTAGCCCCGTCTGCATCTTTAAAAGCAACCAACCTAACTGTATCAGCAGTAATGGTATCTGTGCTTATTCCCATTAAGTACTTATAGAGTTCGCCATCAGCAGTCGTGGGTGCTTCAAGACCGATAGCGAATGTAGCTGTTCCGGCAATAAGGGAAGCCACATTAATTTCTACCTTACCACTAGAACTCATGGCAGATTCGAATACCTTAGTTCCTACTTCACCAACTTTTACTTCAGTAAGCAAATCTGTTTCGTTTTCTTCATAGAACTTTTCACTATTGCCACGGCTAGAGGCAATATAAACCTTTTGGTCAACAGCCTTGTTGTTACCAGCATCAAACAGATAAACAATAATCTCGGCAAAATCTTCACCGGTAGCATCAACTGTTGTTGAATCTACTACAGCACTTGATGCATAACGATTGGCAGCTTCTGGAACAGGATCTTCACCAAACGCCATTGCGGGTACGAGTGTCATCATGAACGCTACAAGCGTTAAGATGGCAAATAATTTTTTGGATTTCAAACTATATCCCTCCTCAAAGTTTTCAAGGTTCTGAACCCTCCGTCTTTGACGGTAGAGTCATGTCCCGGGCATACTTTGTATACCTCGGGGGTGGTTCCTCCCGGCAGATGTGGCTTGCGCCGATTATTTACCAGGCATACTCACATTGGAACCTTCGTACTTGCCTATGTACCTCTTCTCTCAGCTCTCAGTGGCCGAATCCCCCCTTTCAAATAATGTCCAGCAATTAACCTAAACCCCTAAAAGTTATTTACTTTTAGATAACTATATTGGTTAATATCCCTAGTGGGATAATAACTCACCACACATAAGCATGACAAGTACTACAACATATTATATCACAGGAATCCTACAAGTCAATAACCAGATTTTACTATTGTCAAAGCCCTGCTATGTAGACAGATAACAATTTTGTTACACAAATTACACAAATCTGCTGAGCAAATATAAGATTACAACAATTTTTATGTTTTGTCCACAGAATTCGCAAAGATTTTTTGTCTGATTACTGCCAAAATAAATTTGGGCAGTGCCATCATGCGTCCTAAGCGCCGTGGTTCCTTAAACAGGCGGTACAGCCATTCGAGTCCGTGTTCCTGAATCCAGCGTGGAGCCCGTTGAACCGTCCCGGCCAGCACATCAAAGGATCCGCCTACGCCGATTGCGAGCGGAATCTCCATGCGGGTAAGCAATTCCCGAATAAAATACTCCTGCTTGGGTGCTCCCAGGGCTACTAAAAGTATATGCGGTTTGACCTTGTCTATATTCGACATAACTTGTTCATTTTCCTGCTTGGAAAAATAACCATGCTGATAACCGCAGATTTTCAAGCTACTGTGTTGACTTAAGGTATTAAGTACGGCCTTTTGCACCGTTTCCGGCTTCGCCCCCAAAAAATAGATGTCCCAGCCTTGACGCTCTGCCAAGGTAAAGAGGTGCTGAACAAGGTCTATGCCGGTTACCCGTTGGGGAACGGGCTGTTTTAGTTGACCAGCCGCCCACACTACCCCGGCCCCGTCGGCGGTAATCAGATCCGCCTGCCGCAGAAGATCAGCTAAGGATGGATCCCGGTATGCCCGGTAAATTATTTCCGCATTGGCTGTTACCAAATGGGAAGAGGTACCCTCGGTAATTCTTTTTTCCACCCAAGCCAGAACCTGATCCATGGTTAGACGGGCAACAGGTATGCCAAGGATGGAAGCTGTTTCAATCTTCATAGACGTATTTCCCCTTTGCTTTGTTCCCGTATTTTTGTGTTTAGGCTTATTATTTTTTCTTACCGTAAATCTCTTCCAGAATTTTCTCCAGTTCCCCTTCATTGACAATCCAGTAGCTGCCGCCGAAATTTACTTCATCCGGTTCCCCGGGCGCCAAATAAGTTTTAATCTCCACTTGATCGAGCTCCCGGAATTTATTAGCGATTATCAACATTCGGGATAAGTCCATATCCGTCTTGATTTGTTTCTGTAATTCCTCCATCAGCTGGGGAATCTTCCAAACGGTGGAGAATTGCACGGCCTGATTGCTCAGTGCCTGAAAGAATTTCTGCTGCCGTTCGATCCGGCCGATATCGCCCCGGCCATCCCCGCGCCACCGTACATAGGACAAAGCGTCATGTCCGTTAAGCTTTTGCAAACCGGGATCCAGATCAATGCCTTCCTCCGGAAAATACATTTCTTCCTCTACATTTAAAGTAATCCCGTCTAAAATATCGATGGCTTTACTGAAACCCTCGAAATTTGTTTCTACATAATAATGGACGGGAACCTTGAGAAATTTTTCGACCGTCTTAATCGTTAATTCTACTCCTCCCACGGCATGGGAATAATTAATCTTTCTTTTGACCCCTTTACCCGGTATTTCCACTCGGGTATCGCGGGGTAAAGAAAGCAGATGCACCTTCTTTTCGCTCAAATCCAACGCGGCCAAAATCAGGGTGTCTGTACGGGACGGCTCATTTTCCCGCTGATCGACCCCCATAATCAGGATATTCAAAATATCACGGGATTTATAGACGGTCTCGGGATTTTCTTTTTTGTCCTCCGGAAAAATCGGATCATAGAATACTCCCGCCAGCCAAAAACCGAAGAAAAAACACAGCAGGAAGAAAGCAGCCAGGGCAATCTTGCCTGAGGTGGTAAGTATTCTTTTTCTTTTACGCTTTAAAGGCGGTATTTTTATTTCTTTATCTTGGGAAGCCATTTTTATCCTCCAAATTTAGGAATTACGCTCTGCCTTAAGAGAGGGGGAGCGGCAATAAAGTACTGTTACCCAGTTTGGATAAATCAGGTTCCCAGTACCACAGATTATCTATTTTTTTATCTTCCCCCGGCAGTACTTTGGTGACGAGTCCATTGTCTAGGACCGGCTTAGCCAAACGCACCAGGGCGACCATTTCTTTCGTCGTTAAATCTGTCCTCATCTCTTTGCCGGCAATCTCCAGTAAATCGGCAAGACGTGCCGGGTTATATGTTTTTAGCACTTTTTGGGCCAAAAGCTGTAAAACCTCTTGCTGGCGGCGAGCCCGGTCAATATCACCAATTTTTTTATCGCGATATCGTGTATAGGCCAAAACCTGTTTCCCGTCAAGGTGCTGCAAGCCCGGTTGCAGATCAATTCCTTCCAGCGGCTTATCCATGCGCACCGGTACTTTTACCTCAATCCCGCCAACGGCATCGACCATTTTAATCAGACCATTAAAATTAATTATAACATATCTGTCAATGTTCACCCCGAGAAAATCGGTGACCGTTTGCTTCGTCAGCTTTAGTCCGCCATAGGCATAAGCGGCATTAATCTTATCCCAGCCGTCTTTGACTTTCACCCGTGTATCCCTGGGGATCGACAAAAGCTGAGCAATCTCCTTTTCCTCGTCCAAAGAAGCCAAAATAATCGTATCGGTACGGTCATTGAGTCCTTCCCGTCCGTCTAATCCTAAAATCAAGATATTAAACACCCGGGAACCGTTGACCCTTTCCGGATCCTCCTCCTCATGAGGAGTGGGGTTTTCTGCTGTTTCGCCTTTCTGCGGGACAGGCACATCCGAGAAAGGTAATCTGAAATAATAATCATAAGCAAAATATGCTGCCGTTAAAAAAGCAAATAAAAGCAGTAAGTTTACCGGCCACTTCTTTTTCTTCATTCTCTTTGTTCTCCTTCTGCTAAGCTGTTGTTCCTTAACCATGAATCATCACGGTCCGAGTCTGACCATCCCATTCCACCAGGGCATGAAGCTGTTCGCTGATAAAGCGCAACGGCACCATGGTGCGGCCGCTTACAATCAAAGGCGCCGTATCCAGGGTAATTTTCTTACCATTAATATATGCTGCTTTTTGCCCTATGTACAACTCAATTTTGCCTTCTCCGGAAAGATAGGTTACCTTGCGGGTCGCTTCATCCCAGGCAAAACTGGCACCAAAAGCCTCCCCGATAAAACGAACGGGGACCATGGTTCTGTCGTTGGTAATCAGCGGGGCCACATCAAGACTGACGGTGCGTCCGTCAAGGTACGCCGTCTTTTGCCCGATCACGACCTTTATTTCTGTTGTTAAGGCGTCCCTTAATTGGGCAATTTCTTTTGTTAAACCTGCATATTGTGCCTGCAGCTGGGTTATACTTTGTTCAAGTGGTTGTGTCGTCTTTTGCAGCCAATTATCAAAAAACAATTTGGTCATTAATTCTTCCTCCGCCCAAAGCGGAAAGCTTATTACAAACCAGCACAATACGGACCAACACAATACGGAGAGGAATAGCCACTTTTTCTTCATAAACCAACCCTCTTATTTCTTTTTTTCAACAAATTTCACAAGCAACTTTATTAATTCTACACTAAAAACCAGAATCCTGCCAATCTTCTTTGGCAGATCCCACCAAAAAAATTAATTTGGAGTATTGTTTTACATTATTGTTTATATGTTATATAATATTAAAAACAATAGTTATATTTTCTTTCCTTATTTCATTACATCTAATTAATTAATCAAATCAATAAAAAAAGCAAGCGAGGTGTTACAGAATGACTGACAACAAACTAAACAATCTTCACAAGGAACGTTCACGACTATTAGATGCTTGGCGTAATGCCAACACCGGAAACAAAATGAGTATCCTCGTCAGAATTGACGATATTGATGACCAAATCTCGTTTATCAAAGAAAGTCAAACCAAAGATCTCACCACTGAACCCCGTAGACTGCATACGGATTCCTAATGAAAAATAAAGCCGGCCTTGCGCCGGCTTCTTTTTTTTGCTCAATCTATTTCTGCTCAGTCTATATAGATATTTTAGATAATTCTTTTAATGTAGACATATTGCTTTTTAAAATATTATGTCCTTCAATATTAATCATCACTATACCTCTCGTTTTCCAAATCTTGCAGAGGTCGTGCTAATTTACTATATATCGCTTCAATATTTTCTGATACATCTTCTATAAAAGAATAATCTTCCTTAACCGTGGCTAAATAATATTTACATTTATCTGCGATTTCATACTTAGCAGCGTAAACTTCAACTGCATTTAAGAAGTAAGGACTATGCGTATTTAATAATACATGCATGCCAAATTCTTTTTGAATTAATACGATAAGCTCCGCAAACAGCAATTGCCATTCAGGGTGTAAATGAATTTCAGGCTCATCAAGAATAATCGTTCCGTTAAATTCCAGAGTGCCATTTATAAGCAGCGTTTTTAAGATAACAAAAGTCTTTAATCCAGATGAAAGATTTCTTATATCAAGAACCTTTTCTGTATTAATTCTTCTATAACCAAATCCTGTACGTCTGTTGCTTACCACATCACCACTACAAATTAAATTGATCTTGTCGTATATTTTATCAAGTTTATTAGTAGCAATTATTTCATTAATAACATTAGGCTCATTTTTACTAATAAAAAGCTTGCTTTGCAAATGATTTCTATGGTCAGAATAGTTTTTGAATCTCATCATAATATAGGGCATAATTCTTGCTTCATCTAAAACAAATGGATCATCGATATAAATCGCTTCCGTTTTAAGATCAACTCTATTTTCAATCTCAGAAACAATGTTTTTTAGTACATTTATTGATACTATACAATCTTTAATTTGTAACTTTATTTCGCCTGCGGCTTCAGAAAAAATATTATTTATTTGCCCGTTGAACTCTGAATCTAATTTCTTATTCAAGACAGTCTTAAAGATATCGTCACTTGATACACTCAGTATTTCTACTATCCTTTTAACTGCCTCATTAATATTTTCGTTCTCTAAGTATTTTTCAAAGTTTTCATCATATTGCAGTACAGGGCCCAATATTTCATTTTTTAAAGCTTCTGTATCGGCTAAATATCTGTCAATATTATCGATTATGTTTTCTGCAATATCTTCAGTGTCAACTCTAATTGTCAACCTGTTTGTGCTGTTTCTATACATCATATCAAGTAAATTTACGACATTTTGAATACGTTCTTTTCTAATCTGATTTTCAATGTCATAAAAGCTATTAAATACAGAATAAAGGGTTTTTCCAACGGTACTTTTGCCTGTGTTATTCTCACCCGCAATAACAGTTATCCCATTTATTTCAACGGTAGCTTCTTTGATTTTACCTATATTTTTTAAGGATAACTTCATATGTTGCCCTCCTTTAAAATTTAATATAATTAACTATTCATATCATCCTGCTGGTTATAGTCTTTCAAGACTTTATGCCACGCTGTTTTATTATATCACGAATTAGCTCGATATGCAGTCAATTTAAAGAATTGAGTTTGAGCCGTATCTTTAAACAACCTCAAAATCAGCCAGTTCCTTTTCATAGTTTGCCTGAAGATTAATCCAAATTTCGGTTAACTTAACTGCTTGGTTAAGTTTATTATGGCCCAATTCCTTGTCTCTTTGCAAGGGAACTTTACCCCAGACGATCCCCCCGCTTAGTTATCGAGAAAAAGCCCGTCCTGACCCAGCTGCAATTCCCGGGCGGCCAAATAGTAATCATAGGAAGCTTTCGCATAATCATTGTAATTCTTGTCCATGATGAGCTTGCTGCCGTCAACCTGTACCTTTAAGCCCATCTGATTTTCATAGGCAATCATCGCCTGTTCATGATCAGCACGGGCGGTCTCGTATTTCTGCTTGCAAGTAATCAGGTTTTGCTTAGCGTTAGCCAGATTAGCATGAAGCTCCTCCAGGTTTTTTTGCAATTGGAATTGCGTATCCTGTAGCTCCAGCTCTGTTTTCCGGATCTCAATTCTGATTTTTTCCTTTTTATCGGAAGCTAAATCGCCATCCTTTAAATCCTCACGCTTGGTTTCCAAGGTGCGCTGCTGCTGCTTAATCGCCAAAGAAGCCTCTACGGCCTTTTGATAACCGGCCTCCAACTCTTCAGTCTTTACCGCCTGGAAACCTACCGGAGCAAGCCGCAAGGGAGCATCCCATGCTCTGCCGATATTTCTGTTCATTTGATATATCAGCTGTAAACGGGTTTTTTGCAGCTCATGCAGCCGCTGCTGCTCTTCCATGCCCTTTTGCGTTGCTTTGTCTACCTCCACCGCCGTACTTAACCCATTCTCATATTTCAAACGTTCGATTCTCACCAACTCCCGCTGCAACTCCAGATTATCCTCCTGCACGGTAATAAAGTTATCCAGCGTCAGCATGGAAAGATAGAGTTTTTCTACGCCGAAAGCCAGCTTCTGCTCTGCGTCCTGACGTGCCTGCCGGGCATCATCATAGCCTTCCGCCGCCCTTTCGGAGATCTCTTTAATGTTTTTGTTGGTTTCGCTCATTAAATCAACCGCACCCATGGAATAAATAATCCCCTGCCGGGCCACCTCCAAGGCCGCCAAATCAGGCGCCACCATCTTGAGCTTTTGCGGATCGCCCCCGGTGGCTTGCAGTAAGGCCTGCTTCTGCATATCCAGAGCCCCCAGCTTCTGATTAGCCGCGTATACAGTCCCGTTAATTCCCGCTTTAATGTCATCGTACATCTCCCGAGAATCAATCTTCGCCCGATTGGCTAAATCCACATAAACATCCGTCATTGATAAATCGGGTGATTTGCGCAGCGTTAAATCAACGGCTTCCTGCATCGTTAAGGTATAAGGCTCGGCAGCCGCCGCTGTTTCCGCTCCCATTGCAGGGGCAACGGGGGCAGCAAGAACAGTAGGTGCAACAGGTGCAGCAAGAGCAACAGGGGCAGCAAGTGTAGCAAGAGCAACAGTATTATCAGGTGTAGTAAGAGCAACAGGTGCAGCTGCCCCGGCCGTCATCAATAGACAAACAATCATGGTTAAACTAAACGTTTTTTTCATCTTCCCCGCCTCCTTAGAACTTTCCTCTTGCTTCTGCTTTACATCTCTTTTTTCATATTTCCATTTATACACCAATACAGATAAAGGTACTAAAATCAGGGACATCACCGCCAGCCCCGTTAATTCAGGCCGAATGCCGCTCACCCCTGCCCCCATCAACGCCACCTTACGCAAGGCCGGGGCAAAATAAGTGAGGGGAAGCACCTCAGCCAGCCAGCGGCAAGGTAAGGGCATGGCCTGCAAAGGCCAAGTGAATCCCGAAAAAAGAAAGGACGGAACCGCAATCAGCATGGAGATCTGCGTAGCTTCCAGCTCGGAACGGCATACCAGAGAAAGAAAGATCCCCAGCGAAATAATACAAAACAGGAAAAGCAGCCCCAAAAGGAACCACGCGCCCAAACTGCCTCGGAAAGGCACGTCAAAAACATACCGGACTTCTAGCATGGTGACCGCAAAAGAACCGAAAGCGAAGAGCAAATAAGGAATCGTTTTGCCTAGCACTTTTACCAAAGCACCCCCTTTGATTTGCTGTAATTCGGGCAAGGTCCCTTTTTCAATCTCCCTCACCATCGCTACCGCCACATAAAGCAGCGTAACCTGTTGAACAACGGTAGCAAGCAAACCTAACAGCAAAAAGTTGGTATAATTATAGGTCGGATTGTACCAAGTTTTAATCCGGAAGGAAAGCGGATTAACGCGGCGTACCGCTTGGTTAAAGTCTACCCCGCCGCCCGTTTCTACCTTAGTCGCCGCAATCCCGGTAGAAAGTGTCTGCACAATCTGCAAAGCACTCGTGGTCACACTATTACTAATAATCATATTGCTGCCATTCACAATAATCAGCAGCGGGGATTCCTCTTCCTGATAAACATTGCTGCTAAAATCCTTGGGAATAACAATCGCTGCCTCTGCCCGCTCGCTCTCGATGTACTCCGCAATCTCCGCTTCCGAGGGCAAGGCCGCCACCAGCTCATATTTATCAGACTTCTGGAAAGCCTCAATCACCATACGGCTCATTGTGGTCTTATCCAGATCTACCACCACCGTCTTAATCCCCTTCACCAAATGTTCACAATAAAGCAAACCAAACAGCGAGGTATAAAAAATGGGGATGATTAAAAGAATCGCCAGCAGCCGCTTATTGGAAATGATATATTTAAATTCGCGTCGCATAATCGCTCCGATCCCAGCCATTTCTCTGACTCCTTTCACTCCGTGCACTCCATCAGCTTCCTTAACTCCATTAGTTCCGTTAACCCATTAACCCGTTAACCCGTTAACTCCATGTATCTTTACAGAATGACGTTTACCCTCATTCCCGGGAAAAACTGCTGCGGTTCCAGAATCTTCACCTTGACTAAATAGGTAATAATATCTTTTTCCGTCATTTCATTAGTAGATTTCACAATCGCAAAATCAGGGTTACGATTAATACCGCTCACCGCTCCCGGCGAGGTTATCCCGCTAAATTCGATCTGGGCCTCGGCTCCCAACTGCAACTGCATAATTTCCTGATCTTTCAGGTTTAACTCCACCCATAAATCCTGATAATCGGTAATGGTAAACAGCGGTGTTCCGGTAGCGACCAGCTCTCCCGCACAATGCACGACCGCATTCACGGTTCCCTTGGCAGGCGCCTTAATAATTGCTTCATTCAAGGCACTGTTAACCTCATCCAAGGCTCCCTGCGCCCGTAAAACATTGGCTTGGGCTGCCGCTACATCTTCTTTCCGGGCTCCCTCTAAAGCCAGGTTCAATTGTTCCCGTGCCTGAGCCGCTTGAGCTTGCGCCGCAATCAGCTCTGTTTCCGCTTTTTGCAGATCCTGGGTCGTGTAAGCTCCTCCCGCATGAAGGTTTTGTAATCTTTGATATGTATCCGCCAAAAGCTGAGCCTTCGCCTCCGCCATTTCTACATTAGCCTGAGCCAGCTTAACCTCTTGCGGTCTGGCTCCGTTCTTGGCCTTCTCATAAACAGCCTGTGCCGCTTGTAAAGCTCCTTCGGCTTGTTTCTTTTTCGCCTCGATTTCCGTAGTCTCCAACCGCAGTAAAACCTGCCCGGTCTCAACCGCTTCCCCTTCCTTGACTAAAACCTCCGCAATCCGTCCCGGCACCTTAGATGCCAACTTTACCTCACTCGCTTCTACCGTGCCCAGCAACGTCGTCTCCGCCTTTTGCTCCGCCGAATTCGTGGTTTGCACATAGCCCAGCGCTGCCAAAACTAACACAACCACCGTCCCGACTAATAAATATTTTTTGTTAAACTGTCTTTTGTCTTCACTCAT
>DHPU01000052.1:11312-13732 GCA_002407935.1 Peptococcaceae bacterium UBA5356 | reverse complement strand
TAAACTCTGTTGAATAAACTCTGTTGAATAAACTGTCGAAAATAGTAACCGTCTGGTTACTATTGGTGATAAAAAAAGATACCCCGCCAAAGTAATTTCGTCTAAGTAATTCCTAAGTTTTGTGGATCACCCGCAAGACCACCTTACAAATATGTTCCAAGCGCTTTTCTTTAGTATATTCAGGATTCATATCCACGAGAATATCCCATTGCGTAAAACTAATCAGACTCATCGCATGTGTACTGACGATTAATTGAGCCAAATCAATCTCTTCTTGGAAAATCCCCTTCTTACAGCCCTTTTGGTAAAAATTATCGAGCTGATAAAAAGCGGGCGCTAAGGTTTCAAAAAGTGTCTTCTTATTATATGAGGTAGTAAAGACCTCTTCCCAAGCAAAAATCTTCACGAAGTTAGGGTTTTCCTCTAAGAAACGATAATAGCGGGCGATAATCTCCCTGATTGCCGTTTCTTCTTCTCTCTCCGCTAAGATAAGCTGGTTGCCCAATTGCGCTAATTTTTTAAAATTATATCCCAGCACACTTTCATATAACTTCTCTTTAGACCCATAATAATGGTAAATCATGCGCTTGTTGGCTCCGGACTTCTCGGCAATGCTGTTGATCCTGGCTCCATGTAACCCGAATTGGGCAAATTCCTCTTCCGCCGCCAGCAAAATATTGTGTTTTGTCACATCTGGATTGCGTATTTGCATTTTCTTTCGTCTCTTCTTTCTCTCTTCGTCTCTTCTTTTCTTTCCCCGGCTAAATTTGCCAAGTAACCAACCGTTTACTTGCATTATAATCCCATTTTTTATCGCTGTCAATACTCAAGTGAAAAAATTAAACAGACAAGAGAACGATCCCCCTGTCTGTTTGTTTTTATACATTGCTATGAAATTTAATAAACGCTAAAATGTTCTTCCCACTCATCTTCGTAAAACCAAGTATCATTTTATGTCAACGAATGGAAGTTTTCGGCTTTAATTGCTTATAGAGCGTCTCGGCAATACCCAGGCTATTGTGTGATTCCGACATAAGTTTACTGTACTCCGTATCCAGCATCTCTTGATAGATATTGGTAGCCATGCTTTCCGGTATTAACCCGGCTTTGGGAATAGTGGCCCTCATCTGCTTCAGCATTTGTTGAATAAAAAGAGCCTCTATTTCCCGACAAGCCGTTTTTAATTGTTCATCATCCTGATTTTCCTGTGCATTTTGAGCTTTTTGCGCTTTCTCCAAAATTTCCTGGAATTTGTTTTCTCCTTGTTGATAACTGCTTTCTGCTTTTTTTAAGGCCGATTCACTCAAGCCCGTGAGGGAATTAATCTCCATCATCCATCCTCCCTCTCTTCTTGACTGTTATTCCCACGTCGCTTCATTATTCACATATTCATCATTTAATTCACCATTCATCAGTTCTCTTAGCGTGTGAACTTTTGTTTTGGTTAACGTTTAAGATTATTTGTAATTCCCATCATATCATCAGAAGTCTGAATTGCTTTGGAGCCAATTTCGTAAGCTCTTTGGGCCATAATCATCTTCACCATTTCATCAACAATCTGGACATTGGATTCTTCCAAAAAACTGGAGCGGATTACCCCAAAGTTTTCCGTAGCGGCTTGTCCGACAAGCGTTTTACCGCAGGCAGCATTGGCTGCATAGGTCGTCGAGCCGATCGCTTCCAAGCCCCCGGGATTGGTAAAATAGGCCAACTCCAAAACAGGCGGCCCGGAGATCTCTTTTTCGGTAGTAATCGTCCCATTCGGAGCAATATTCACCGTTAAACTTTCCGTATCCGGTTTCAGATATTTTAACTCTTTACCCTCAAGTGACACACTTTTCTCCGGAGAAACATTCCCTTGGGTGGACATTACTCTGCAGCCATCGGGATTAACCAAATACCCTTCCCCATCAAGACGGAAGGAACCCCCTCTGGTGAAACCGACTTCCCCATTAGGAAGGTGAACCATAAAAAAGCCCCGTCCTTCAATCGCTAAATCAAGATCATTTCCTGTTTGCTCCAGAATTCCGTTATTAAAAATCGTTTTGGTGGCCGCAACTTTTACCCCGGTACCCACTTCTACCCCAAAACGGCTTTGCCCGCCCTCGGTAGAGGCTACTGGCTTCTGTAAGGATTGATAAAACAGCGACTGAAAGTCAACGCGGCTCTTCTTAAACCCCGTTGTATTGACATTAGCCAAGTTATTAGAGATAACATCCAAATTTAATTGTTGTGCCTGCATCCCGGAACTGGCAATAAAAAGGGATCGGATCATCTTTTTGCCTCCTTGTTTTCTTTTTTATTTTTACAATGAGATAAAGGTTTCCTCGATCATTCGGAAACCCGGAGGCTCCTGCCAGGCAGGCCGGCCTCATTCTTAAATGTCATACCCCATGCTTTACACTTTACCTACTTTACAC
>DHPU01000052.1:4151-11212 GCA_002407935.1 Peptococcaceae bacterium UBA5356 | reverse complement strand
CACTTTACCTACTTTACACTTTACTTTACTTACACTTTACTTTACTTACACTTTACTTTCTTTACACTCTGCCTACTTCATTGACAGCTTTATCCAGTGTGCCATCAATCGTCTGCACTACCTTTTGATTAGCTTCATAAGAGCGCATTACCTGAATCATGTTAATCATTTCTGCCACTATCAAAACATTGCTCTCTTCCACAAAGCCCTGATAAATAACCGGGTTACCCACTTCACCGGGATTTTCCCCTTGGAAAAGTGAAGCTCCTTCTTTCGTTAAAGGTGTTGCAAAGCTAACTATTTTCAGACGATCTACCTCGGTCCCGCCACTGTAAACCCGTCCTTCCCGGTCTACTTGTAAGTCACCGTTTTTCACTACGATTTCTCCCTTTTGACCCAGTAAAGCGTACCCGTCTTGAGAAACAATCCGACCTTCCGCATCAAGATTAAATTCCCCGTTTTTCGTATAACGTTCACCCCGAGGAGTATTGACGATAAAATACCCTTCTCCCTCTATGGCAAGTGTCAAGGGATTGTCCGACTGCCTTTTCAGTCCTGCACTATAATCTGTATGAACGCCTTCTACCGCTACACCCATCGCCACTTTCCCGACCTGGGGAGGATTCCCTTTAACTTCGGGATCATTAAGTCTGTATAAAAGCATTTCGGGAAAAGAAGCGGAAACCATTACATCTTTTTTGTACCCGGGGGTATTGGCATTAGCCAGATTATTCGCGGTAACCTCTTGCTGCACATTTAAAGCGGATAATCCCAGTGCACTGGTGTAAAGACCCTTAATCACCGACTGCACCTCCTTCCCTAATTTTTCTTCTTACTTATTATTTCTTCTTAATCCTTCTCTCTATCTCTTTAATCATCTTTAATCATCTTTAATCCTTACCGGAGTGTGTCTTGCTTAGACTCTCCTCCTTTTTAAGGAACGCGTGCTTTCCAGTAAATCAATTTTTTCCAGTGCCTTGGAGGTACCTATCGCTACACACTGAATCGGATTATCAGCAATACTAATGGGCAGATGTGTATGTTCCGCCAAAAACTTGTCCAAACCATGGAGAAGTGCGCCTCCCCCGGTAAGGACAATCCCTTTATTCATAATATCGGCGGCCAATTCCGGCGGCGTCTTTTCCAGAACTTCCTTCGTGGCACTAAGAATCGTCTCAATAGATTCCTTGATCGCTTGATATGCTTCAAGGGACGTTACCTTAATCGTCCGAGGCAAGCCGCTCACTAAATCTCTTCCCCTAATATCGGCCATCGCGTCTTCCTTATCCTGTGGATAGGCAGTTCCAATCTGAATCTTCATATCTTCTGCCGTTCTCTCCCCAATCATCAGATTGTGGTAACGACGCATATAGCGGATCAAAGCTTCATCAAATTTATTACCGCCGATCCGAATAGATTTGCTGGTAACAATGCTTCCTAAAGAAAGCACGGCAATGTCGGTTGTGCCGCCCCCAATATCCACCACCATTGAACCATTAGGCTCACTAATTTCCAAGCCTGCTCCCAAGGCTGCCGCTAATGGTTCTTCAATCAAAAAAGCCTGCCTGGCTCCGGCGGAAATTGCCGCCTGTTTCACTGCTCGTTCCTCAACATCGGTAACTCCGGAAGGAATCCCTACAATTACCCTGGGTCTGTAAAGGAAACCGCGCCCCATTACTTTACCGATAAAATATTTTAACATCCTCTCCGTAACCTCGTAATCAGCTATGACCCCTTCCTTCATTGGTCTGATCGCCACAATATTTCCAGGGGTTCTGCCCAACATTTGCCGAGCTTCCTCACCCACAGCAATAAGCTGTCCGGTGTTTTTTTCTATCGCCACAACAGAAGATTCATTTAAAACTATTCCTCTTCTTTTTACATAAACAAGTATACTCGCAGTTCCCAAATCAATTCCGATGTCTTCGCCAAAGTTTAAGAACATAAAATCCGCCACCTGCCTAATATCATTCCATTTAAAGCCTTATTCTACATATTTGCTTCGTTTTCCTCCTTTCCTGCTCAAAAATATAAAATAATCAATTTTCTTGGGCTTCTTTGTACTTTTTCCTGGTTGCTTCCCCCCCTCTAATATGACGCTCCGCTTTATTTTGTTCCAAAACATACTTTACCTGCTGAGCAAGTTGCTTATTGATAATCGGCAACCTTTCTGTCATATCCTTATGTACTGTGCTTAGTATTGGTGTCGGTTTTTTCTTCAGGTGGCATGAGGAAGGTGCCTGACAAAAGAATAGGGAAGTTAAGCCCTTCCACATTCTCGCTAATATTGAAATAGACATAGATCTCATCTACAGATACGACTTTAATCTCTTTGATTATTTTCTTCAAGTCAGTATTGTCGATATTGTCTGTAAATCTAAAACGGTCGAAGACTTCGACAAATTGCTTTAGGCTCTCCTTAATCTTTCGATTGAGTTCTCTGGTTTTATCGGTGCTATCTAACTTGAAAGAAAGTCTCTCTATTTCAGCATTGAGAGGAATCATGTCCTGTTTTACTTCTTCCATGGTAATAAGGCCATCCACAGCTAAACTTTTCAGCCTTTCCCGTTTATTCTGCAATTCTTCAAGTTCCTCTTTCACTTCATCAAGATCAAATCCATTGTTATCCCTAATGTATTCCCTGACTAAACTATTGCATTTACGTTCAACTGCCTCAAAGAAAGCTGCCTTATCCTTGACAAGATAATCAAAGAGCTTGTCCAGTCCACCTTTAATCCAGTCTTCATTAACCCTTGTATATTCCGATTCACAACGGTTTTTTCCGTAAGCACTCCTTTTAGAGCAGGTCCACCAGACGTATAAGGGACCATTTTTTGAATGTCTTCTTTGATAACGCCTGTAAGAGAAACCACAGGAGCCGCATTTTATTAAATTCGAAAACAGGTGCTTGTCGCTTCTTCTGGCAAATGTCCCCTCATAAGCCTCAGCGTTTATTTTCATCTGTTCCTGTGCCTTGTTGAATTGTTCATCAGAAATAATTCGAAATTCTGGCTTTTCGACTATATACCATTCTGCTTCTGGATTTTCTTTTCTTTTGTTGGTAAATATATCAGTGCTGCTTTCTTTACCGTTAATTACACGACCTGTGTAAATCTCATTTTTCAGCACAGTGCCTACTGTGTTTTGCGACCAATTAAAGTTAGGCTCTCCATCTTTAAGCTTTTTGGTTTGCACGCTATTCCTGAATAGATGTGAAGCTATCCTCGCCATGCCCCATTTTTCTTCAGTATATAGATCAAAGATTTTTCTGACCCACTCACTTTCTTCCGGGTTAGGTACCAGTGTATATCTGTCTATTCTGTCATAGCCAAAAACAAAATTAGGCACACGGCCTTTTTCTTTGCCAAATTGCTTTCCAAACTTAACCTTCTCCGATATACGCTGTGACTCATTTTCCGCAAGCATTGCCATCAGATTTAAAGTAAAGCCATCTATGTCCTTGCCTTCGCCCATATTGACAAGGTGTAGATTCACGCCGTATGAGCTCAATTCTCTGGTAACAGTGATAAAATCAAGAGTGTTTCTAAAAAGCCTGCTGATATCTTTCACATAGAGCTTTTCAAATTCTCCACGCTTAGCGGCCTTTCTCAATCGCTGTAAATCTTTTCTGTTCTGCATCTTTGTAGCAGACTTGCCCTTATCACAATAAATATTGATTAGCTTATCCCCCCTTTTAGGGATATAGCTCTCAAAAAATTCACGCTGATTTTCCAACGAGCTTTGTTGTTCTTCTTTATCAGTACTAACCCTGATATAAGCGGCAGCCTTCATGCGGATTCACCTCTCTGTCATATCTCTTAATTATTTTATGGTTCTATTATAGTTGAGTTGATGGATTTTATTGCCGCCGCTACGATGCTTTTGGCAACGCCTTGAGATAGTGCGTCTAAAATGTGGCTTAGAATTGCTGGATCCATACTGTTTATTTCACTTTTTTTCTCTAATACCCCTTGCACTATCTCACCTCCTCCGACCTTGTCCTCTTTGCTAATGTATATTGCGGCTTGGGTGGTTTTATTCCCCTAAAACGTTGTAGTAATAACTTTCCTCGGTGGTGTTAACAATTGCTAATTCCGTTTCCTTGATTATGCTTCTGCACACTTTCAGTATTCGATACATCTTAATCGCTCCTATTTATAGTAAATTTTTTTATAACGAAAAGACCTCACTCATTTGCAAAAAATGGGTGAGGTCTTTTTCTTGTTTGGTTCGGCAAAACGGAATATAACGGGCTATAAATCCTATATTATCAGGATTTACCATCTGTTTAGTTCTCGTTTTGTCGCTTAAATCTACCAATGTTATTCAAAGTTATTTCATGCTAGATTATAACTGTCCTAACTCTTCTAATTTTGCTTTTAGATCAGCTATCCTGCCAAAAATCGGTTCTTCATTATCAGGTAGTCTTTCTGGAGGGCTGCTAATCATTAAGTCCGAAAGCCGGGATTTAATAGCCATTCGTCCATAGAAAAATCTCCACCGTTGAATGTTTATTTGTGCGGCAAACCAACACAATTCATTGAGCGGCATTTTATATTTTGGTATAAGTACACGAACAGAACTGCCTCCATTCCCCCTTGCCATAAACCGCCACGGCTGAACATACGCTTGCCCAAAAGCCGTAACAGTTATTCCTCCTGCAGCAAATACTTCATCCCGTTCTTCTGAAACAAGCCTAATAACACTGTTGAAAATATCTCCACTTGAAATATAAGGACAGTTACCAACAGAATAATTTTTTTCGCCGGAGGATTTTCCGTTGTGGACTTCAAAGAAAAAGCTAATAGGCTTAACTTTTTTTAACGGCACATTCGGTAATTCGCTTTCTGCTTCCGGAAAATCTTCTAATACTTCGTCAGCTATTTCGGGAATAGATGTTACAGTTTGGAAAATCGACATAAGTACATCTTTCTTTGCGTTCATTAAATCAGTTTCAGAAATAGCAGGTTGTTCTAACCATTGTTGCGGACTAAATTCTTGTCCGTCCAACACACATTCAGCTTTAATTTTAGTTGCTATTAACGACTGAAACTCTATTTTTTGCTGAAATGCTCGAAAACATTGAATTATTTCGGGCAGTTGGGAACCTTCACAATGAACCCTCTTGCCCTTTAATTTCACAAATCCGTCATTCCATATACGTGCCATAAATACCTCGTTTGAATCGTCCATGGGTATATGGGCTTTTGCAATTAAAATTGATGTCGGGGCAGCAGTAGGATAAAACAAGTCCTCCGGCAAACTAATAACACCAACAAGGGTGTGTTTTTTTATAAATGAGTTACGCCACATGGCATTGTCAGCGTCTGCAAAAATACCAGCTTTTACTACGCAAGCTAAAATCCCACCCGGCTCTAATGCGTCCATTGCTGCATCAATAAAATCACGCTCGGGTTCGTTCTCCTGCGAAAAAGGCGGATTTAGAAATGCACGGGTAAACTTACCTTTGACACTCCTTCTATTATGCTCATCAAAACAATCTCCATTTTCAATATGGCTTTTGCCGTCGCCACGAAAAAACATATTGAGGGTCGCTAACGCCCAAACAGTGGGGTTTGTATCAAACCCATACAATGATTGCTTAACCTTTTCGACGGCTTTGGGGCCTTTTGCGGCGGCCATCATTTTATCAAATGCCGACACTAAAAATCCGCCTGTGCCGCTCGCAATATCGATTACTTTATCTGACATACGGGTGTCAATTAAATCAACACATAATTTTGTGATATGGCGTGGTGTGAAAACAATCCCCAATGCGTTGTTATCGTACCCATAACGCAAAAATGCTTCATACAATAAGCCTAAAAAATCAGTGTCTGTTTGTAATACCGAACGGATATTTAATCTTTTCAGCAAAGAAACAACTCGTTGAATTTTTGGTGAAAGTCTATCATAGTCATTTCCCGTCATTCGCAAAGCGTCTTTTAACTTTACTTTTTTGGTTTCATCTAAATCAATGCTTTCAGAAATAGCAGCTTCAACCAATTCATTGATTGAACTTAACTCTTTTCCAGATGTCAGGTCAATTTCGCCTTGATATAAAGCTGTAATTATTGCTCCTATTACCTTTGGACGCAATGGAGCTTCGATTTTTGCACTTCGCAATATTGATGATATTTCTATTGCTGCTTCAATAAATTCTGAACTGCTCGGAACTGAAACGGCGGTTGTAGCATCATCTGCTTGTAAAGCTAATTCTACTTCCTTTTTCGACGGAATCGTAGTCAACTCATAACCACAAGATTTAAGTAAATGCCACCTGGTATCTTTCAGGTATTTTACGATGACTTGATAACCATTATCATCTTCTCCGGCTACGCCTACAGCAAGTTTTATTTTATACCTCTCCGTTTTATTTATCGCTTCGGCGTATTCAACGGCCTCATCTATTGCTTGATTGATTTTCTTGAATTCGTTTTTTGCTTCAATTATCATTGTAGGGTCTGCCCTATAACAAACCAAAAAATCTGGTTTGTCTGCGCCTAAACCTATATCGGGGAACATATCGACAATTTCCTGTTCTTCAAGAAAATCGCCATTTTTAGAAACGTGTGCGATACTCCAACCGCGTTTAGCAGCAATACTACGCACAAAATACCGGGTTCGACTTTCGGCTCTTTTCTTTGTTTTCATATTGCAACCTCTCCTAACTGCAAATGTATATTAACACAGTTAATTTTTCGCATTGTTATCGCCTGTCATTTCTACGATGTCGGCTATATCGCAATTCAAGGCGGTACAGATTTTAGCCAGCGTTTCCATTGAAACAGGGTCGTTTTTGCCCAGCTTAGCAATTACGTTTGTGCTAACCCTCGCCAGCATCCTTAACTCCGTTTTCTTAATACCTTTATCTATTAACAATTTCCATAGTTTGTTATAGCTGTAACTCAAAGTAATACCCCCATGTATTTAAGATCATATAAACTATATCACAACTTAGTCTCATTATAGTTTGTTGAAGAAGGCTGTGCTGCTTTAAAGAGCATTGCTGAGTATAGTTAAATCTTCATCCGTTCCAATGCCATCCCAATAATCTTATC
>DHPU01000052.1:3717-3839 GCA_002407935.1 Peptococcaceae bacterium UBA5356 | reverse complement strand
GTCCAATAACGTGGCATGGCTTCAAACTGATTCTGTAATGCTTGCAGGACATAGTTTTCACTTAAAGCCCCTTTAAACTCTACAAAAAGTCTGTTGCCTTCACCGAATGCAGAAGGAGCCAA
>DHPU01000052.1:0-3533 GCA_002407935.1 Peptococcaceae bacterium UBA5356 | reverse complement strand
TCGTATGCTGAAATAGGCAGCCCCGGCGCACTGCTCCGATAGATTTTATAAGTCAGATTGGCATCACAAAGCCATTGCAGGGCATCCTCATATTCTCTGGCTCGTGCCCCTTCTTTAACGACCTTATAGATAAATTTCTTGTTTTCTCTAGCCAGTTGTGAGGGTATTGATTTCCATATCATCGATATCTTTGGAAAGTTTTTTGGATCAGGGTGTTTGGCAAAATCCCGTTCATATGCTCCGAGAATATTAGATAGCACCTGCTGCATAAGTTCTACATCTCGGTCTTGTGCCCAAGATCGAACAGATTCTGGCATACCACCTGTTACAAAATACATTTTAAGCTTTTCGTATAATGGATTGAAAAAAGCCTCTGGGATTGGCTCAATCCTTTCTATGCTGTCCATGTAAGCTGCAAAGTTACCGTCACCATTGGCCATTAAAAATTCCGTAAAGGTCATTGGCATGATTTCCAAAAAATCTACTTTACCAACAGGAAAAGAAGCTGGCTTAGAAAGAGCAATGCCCAATAGAGAGCCTGCACAGGCAACGTGATAGTGAGGGGTGTTCTCGCAGAAATACTTTAATGTATTTAGAGCATTAGGGCATTCCTGTATTTCATCAAAAACAATAAGCGTGTCCTCCGAACTGCCTCGTTTAATGACTTCACCGCTGGCCATCATTAAGTTTTGCAGAATCCGCTCCACATCCTTGGTGCTTTCAAAAAACTGCTTGTATTCGGGATGCTCATCAAAGTTAAAATAAGCAAGATTTTTATAATAACGCTTGGCAAATTCTTTCAAAATCCAAGTCTTGCCAACCTGACGGACACCTTTCAAAATAAGAGGCTTTCGATACTTGGAGTTCTTCCAGTCCAGCAGCTTCTGCATAATCAATCTTTCCACTATATCACCTCCAGATTTCACATATTTCTACATATTTTGCGTACTTCAATCACACTATTATATAATAGTATGACCATATTTCCAAGATTAGTCAATACCATTACATTATTTTTAATAATGACATGATATAACCATCTCAAACCCAACAATAATACCTGCAATAAAACCTGCCTCTAATAGTAAAGGCAGGTTTATTTATCAAGTAGATTCTCTTGTCGTCCATCGCATTTCAGCTCATTAGGCGACTATTTTATCTTTCAAGACCGACACCAATTCTTAACACTGTCTGAATAGTGCTTTTACTTACACCAAAAACAGTGGCTGTTTGTCTAACCGTAGCAGTCGTGTCAAGCATATAATGGCATACTTCCAAAACCCTTTTCCTAATATACTCTTGCATTTTCTCCCCTCCACACTTACCTGTATTTTCTTTAAATGTATATGAGAGGAATCCGAAAAAATGCAAGCCATCTGAAGAAATAAAGCAGGGAATTTTTGTCTTATCCTAAAATTCCCTGCTAAACTCCTTATATTATTTTACTGTGCCGGTAAATAATCAAGCGGATTCACCATCTGGTCATCCTTAAATAGGCTGTAATGCAAATGGGGTCCTTCCATAATTTCATTATAGCCGGGTTGATTAATGGCACCAATTATCTCTCCCGCATTACAATAATCTCCTTCCTTTACAGAAGTCTCTCCCAGATGGGCATAAACACTGCACCAGACCTGTCCGTTTTCTTGCCCGTGCTCGACCGTAAGCACAGTCCCTTCATCTTTAGTTGTTTCTTTTTTAATTACTCGGCCCGGTAAAGTCATTACTACCTCCGCTCCCCGTTCCGCTTTAATATCTATGCCATTATGATACCTGTAATCGCTGAAGGTTTTCGCATAAGAAAGGCCTGTCTCTCTGATAACCTCACCCCGTAAAGGCCAGATGATCTCTTCAATCCAGACATTTTCCAGCACAGATTCAGCTTGAGCTGCCCCTCCCGTTATTGAGTCCACTTCTGCTTCCGTTCTCGCTCCTGCTGTCGCTTCTGTTTCTGCCCCCGACGCGTTCCCTGCCCCCATACTTGACTCTACATCAGACTCGGCATGAGACTCTGTGCCTACCTCCGTATCCGGCTCAATTCCTGACCCTGTACCTGATAACTCTGCACCTGATAACTCTGCACCTGTTTCCGTACTTATTACTGTATCTGTTCCCTTCCTTTCTTTAATCTCCCTGCTCAAAACCGGAATACACAGCACAAACACCAGCAACACAACCCCTAAATACGCCCACATCTTTTTGGCCTCTTTATAGCGAGCCTTTTTATCCTGTACCATTTAACATCACCTCAGGATCTATTGTGCCCATTTTTTACCTTATTTAATATTCGCCATTTTTACACCCGTATAATAGTGTTTTAGAATTTCTTGATAAGTCTTCCCCTGCTGAGCTAGGTCAGCCGCTCCATATTGACACATTCCTACCCCATGTCCGTAGCCGTTAGTCTCTATCTGTACTCCGCCCTCTTTTATTTGCCAGGTAAATCTAGTGGAGGGTAATTCCAACTTCGTCCGCAACTCTGCTCCGCTAAAATTCTTACCGCCTACAGTTGCTGCACAAACGCGTCCGGAACTGCTTTTCTCCGCAATACTGAGAATTGCCCTTTCTTGAGCTATTTTACTCGCCGGTAATGAATGCAAAGTCGTACCCAGTAAAGTATCTAATTTTTTAAAACTAAAGAATAAGGCTTCGGCCTGATGTCGGTCAGCATGGCCTGTACAGGAAACTTGTTTGAGATAAGGTAAATCAAATTTCCATACTTGCCCGGAGTTTTCTGTCCCCTTTCCCCCACAAGAGGCATGATAAGCCGGGTCAATTAGCTGCCCTTTATAGATCAGCACTTTGCCCCTCGTTTCCTCCACCGCCTGCACAATTTTCTTTTTATTAGCACTATAATTCCATTTTCCCCAGCGTTTCATCATTTCCGCAGTACTGATCCAGGCTTGATTAACAGCCGGATCGCTGCTAAGATCGGCTTCCTTATTGAAGTTTTTAACACGGGGATCCGGAACCAACAAACGTTTTACCGCATAAGTACGAGCGGCAACAGCCTGTGCCTTGAGAGCCTCCAGCGCAAAAGAAGCCGGCATTTCTGCGGCTACAACCCCCGTAACATATTGCTCTAAGCCCATTTCCAGCAACGTTTGCGTCTCATGATGCCAAACCTTAACTCTAACCGTGTCTTCTTTAAGCTTAATCTCACTATCTCCTGAGAAAAATACCCCCACTTTACCTATTAACATTAATACACCTGCCACCAACAGTACACATAAAAAAAAGGGAAACAGCTTTTTGTAGTTTCTTTGCCTTTTTATTAAAAAACGAAGAGACATCATCCCAGCCCTCGCCTTCACTCTAAAATCTCACTGGGCTAGTATATGTCCCTTCCTCTTTATTTAGAACATTAAAACTTATTTCGCCAGAAATTTTAATAATTTTTGAAAAATTTCGTCACGCATTCTCGTGACTTCAGTCGTGAGTAAGTGACGAATATGTCGGAATAAAAACCCATCTAATCTATTGTTAACGCTTGATTTTATTGTGTGCATATATAACCACATTTTACCACAAAA
>DHPU01000050.1 GCA_002407935.1 Peptococcaceae bacterium UBA5356 | reverse complement strand
TAATTTTATGCAACACTAGTGATTGCAAATAGTGGGCGGCTACCGGAAAACTGGACTATAAAAAACCTGATGTCAAAGCATGCTTCCAAACCCTTTAATCCCAACATCGCCCATGTATTTTATCTTGCCGGATTCATTGAAAGTTGGGGACGAGGTATTGAAAAGATATGCAATGCATGCCGGGATGATAAACTTCCACAGCCCGAGTATACAGTTAATCCTGAAGTGAAGATATCATGATAAAATTCACAGCGCCGGAAGATAGAATCGTACGCGCTTATTCTAACGGGGTGACTGAGAAGGTGACTGAGGTGACTGAGAAAGTAACCGAAGAAGAACAACAAATTCTTTCTTTGCTTTTAGAAGATCCAGCATATACCTACACAAATTTATCAGAAAAGTTAAGCATAAGCCGCAAGACTGTATCTGTAAGAATAAAGTCTCTTAAAGAAAAAGGACTTATTAAAAGAATTGGTTCGGATACTAAAGGCTACTGGGAGATACTCTTGTAACATGCCTGTTCTTGAAATGTATAAGTATATGCTTTTACGAAAATGTGGTGATTGCTATTATTTATTTTACTGGCGACCAGCATTTTGGTCATGCAAATATTATAAAACACTGTAACCGGCCATTTGATACGGTTTCCGAAATGGACGAATACCTCCTTGCGGAATGGAATAACCGGGTAACTGCTAATGATACCGTCTATATCCTTGGAGATCTGTTTTTCCGCAATGCCGTTTCAGCAGGTGACTATCTAAGCAAATTGCACGGAAAAAAACATTTGATCAAAGGCAATCACGATAAAGATTGGATGAAAAAGACAGACTTGGAGAGTCATTTTCAAAGCGTATCCAATATGCTCGAATTCAGCGATGGCTCGCACAAAATTACACTTTGCCATTATCCACTGATGACATGGAATGGCATTGCCAAAGGCAGTTATCATATTCATGCACACATCCATAACAATGTAGATGCCGCCTATTTTCAGCTACTTAAATCAATGCCAAACGCCTTGAATTCAGGAGTTGATATAAACCACTTCCGACCCGTCACATTTGCTGAGCTGGTAAAAAACAATCAAGGGTTTAAGGATGGGAGTAACAATATGGTAAGCGTTAGGTGGTAAACGCTTTGTAGTCCATTTTATAAACTAAACTAAAACTAAATTGAAAGCCAGAGAACAGAATGCAGAAATGCTTATCATGCTCATGCGGCAGGATATTCGTTTGGGTATTTCTGTTTTCGGAAATTTAACGGCATTTAAAGAAATCGACAATATTATTCGGATTGGTATAACGTATCAAAAAGGATTGGGGATTCTCGTTGCCGTTCTGATTTCTGTTTTTATCGATCAGGAATACCAATGGCAGACATGGCAACAGAAATGGCTGACAAGCAAGAACCGTATTTATATTTACTTGTCAAAAGCGGTGCTTTCGTCGGCGGTATCCGCTGCAATCTTCCTGATTTTTCAAATAGTTGCGCTTCTTAGTTCCAGCCAAATACAGGAAATATTAACGCTGGAGTATACAGGCATGATGATTAGCGGCATTTTTGTTTATGCTGCACTGGGATCAGTAATCTGTTTGCTCTCCATGCTGATTAAAAGCAGTACGGCATCAATTATTGTTTGCCTTGGTTATGTGTTGTTCAGTGAAACGCTTGTATCCGTGAGCGGTTTCAGCAAACCTCACAATAATCATTTTGATAAATTCGCTTGCGATCATGCTTTTATCTACAACAGCTGGATTGTTACTTTTTCGGAAGTATAAATTATAAAATTATGATGGGGGCGGCAGTATGACGGAAATCAGGTAGATATTATGCCCTGTTTGCAAGAACAAAACGCGATTAAAAATCCGCAAGGATACAATACTTGAAAACTTCCCTTTGTTCTGTCCGAAGTGCAAGCAGGAAACCTTAATCAATGTACGACAATTAAATATTTCAGCTATCAAAGAGCCAGACGCTAAGATGCAGAGCCGATAACCGTGAGTAAAATCACAGTTGTCGGCTCACATCCCTTAAAAATTCGAAACGAAGGAAAACCAAATGAAAACCATCAATCTGCGGAGGTTCTTTTATCGTCATGATTGTACTGCCTCCTTTCTTATTTTTCTCCTTCTAATATGGAGAGAAATAATGCATTGAGCGGTTCCCAATCACTTGGCTGCTCTTTTGGCAGAGCCTCAATTTGTTCGCGGATTATACTCAAATTCTGCTCTATAAATTCGTTAAGCGGAGCGATTTTCGGAGTCTCTCCAATTTCCGGCGCAGACATTTTAAGCTTTAACAAATCGGCAACAACGGGTTTCAGTTCCGGCTCAAGCTGTGTTTCTACAAGCTCGGTAAAGAGCATTGGGGGCGGTATGCGCCGTTCCAGAATCCAGCGACAGGCCAGCAAAGGGCGTATAACGTAGAAATATTTTTTTGCTTTTACCATCTCGCCCTTTAGGTATTCACGGTAGTTCCCCTCAGCCATGCTCAGATAATGCCACAGCCCCGACCTAGCAACGAAATAATTACCGATGAAAGACAATAACTGTTTGAATGGATCTGTAGTTTTATAAACAATGGGAGAATTGCTCCACTCAAAAAGCGTAGGGTTGGAAGCATGCAGTAGTTTCAGGGTCTTATCAATATCCCAGCCATTGATATCCAGCACTTCATTTATGGGATATTCCAAGACATCTCTTGTCCTGTCAAGCCGCAGATAATAATCCTTTGGGCGCACATAAAAAAAACGCACATCGTAATCACTATCCGGGGAAGCAAAACCCCAAGCCCTGCTGCCTGACTCAACTGCATGCAGAATAGTAATGTTTTCGGTTTGTTCTATTACGTTCAGTTTTTTTATTATGATATCTCGCATGTTAAATCCTTACACCCCCTTATGTAGGGCGAAGGGCCTGTCGGACAACAGACCCTTCATCAGAGGCGAAAAGCCCCAAAATGGCGGAGAGAGTGGGATTCGAACCCACGGAGGTTTAACCCTCACACGATTTCGAGTCGTGCGCCTTCAACCGGACTCGGCCATCTCTCCCATATTTATCTCCAAAGATTATCTTTGGTTTATTCTTTGGTTTATTCTTTGATTGTTTTTTCTTCTTTCCTGAAAAAGCTCCTGCAAAAGAGCACGTGCTTCTTCCGCTAATATTCCCCCTGTTATTTTTACGGCATGGTTAAATCCGGGAAATTGAGGAAGATTAAGAAGCGTTCCGGCGCAACCTGCTTTAGGATCATCGGCGCCATAGACCACCCGGTCGATACGGGCTTGTATTAAAGCTCCGGCGCACATCGGACAAGGTTCTAAGGTGACATACAAAACAGCATTCGACAAACGCCAAGACCCTAACCTTGCTCCAGCTTCTCGTAAAGCTATTATTTCTGCATGAGCGGTAGGATCATGTGCTGTCTCCCGAAGATTATGACCTCGCCCCACAATTTCATCAGCTAAAACCACAACAGCTCCTACCGGGATTTCTCCTTTAAATAGAGCTTTTTTGCCCTCTTCAAGAGCAATTTTCATAAAATATTCGTGGTTAGCCCCATGATTTACCGTTTTTATCATCCAAAACACCTATTTAATAAACTATTTTTCATTAACATGTTTATTCACATTCTAAAAATAAATGGTGCGCCCGGCAGGATTCGAACCTGCGGCAGACGCGGATTAGGAATCCGCCGCTCTATCCTACTGAGCTACGGGCGCAAAAAGTTTTTTTATTCTATGTTATACATTGAAAGATTAAAAGATTAAAAATGGCCAGAAACTGACCATTAATTTTACTTAGAAAATGGCGTGCCCGGCAGGATTCGAACCTGCAACCCTTTGATTCGTAGTCAAATACTCTATCCAGTTGAGCCACGGGCACATTAAAATTAACTGGCGGAGAGGGAGGGATTCGAACCCTCGATACAGGTTTCATCCCGTATAATCGCTTAGCAGGCGATCGCCTTCAACCTACTCGGCCACCTCTCCACTCAAGCTGACTCTTCCTATTATACACAATAATACAGCTTAAAGTCAAACCTCTGTTTCCTGGAAAATAGATAATTTTTATGGCGGAGGGGGTGGGATTCGAACCCACGGAACCCGCAAAGATTCAACGGTTTTCAAGACCGCCTCCTTCAACCGCTCGGACACCCCTCCAGTTGTTAGACAATGAAAGCAGCAAGATATAATATAACACTTTACTGCCTTAATGTCAACGTGCTCAGGCTTTTTGTGGTACTCAGGCTTTTTTCCCTT
>DHPU01000048.1 GCA_002407935.1 Peptococcaceae bacterium UBA5356 | reverse complement strand
AGCCAAGCTTAGGACTGTTCTGTTTTCAATAAAGAAACCAAAGCGTGATCAGCTATTTCCTCATCTTCGCCTTCAATAATTAAATTAATTTTGTCTCCACAAGCAATCCCGGCAGAAAGAACGGAAACAATGCTCTTCCCGTTAAAACGGCTATCCGCCTTTTCCAGAAAAATCTCCGACTTAAATTTACCCGCTAAATCAACAAACTTAACAGCCGGGCGAGCATGTAGACCCGCTTTATTCATCACCTTGACTTGCCTGATAATCATCTTTTTCCCTCATTTTTTGCGGTCAAAATAGATATTCTTACCTGCGGCAGAAACGGGAACTCCTACCACTATCTGTCCATCCATCATCCCTATTTTTCTCGCTACTGCTCC
Source organism: Peptococcaceae bacterium UBA5356 (assembly GCA_002407935.1). Classification (GTDB taxonomy): domain Bacteria; phylum Bacillota; class Peptococcia; order DRI-13; family DTU073; genus UBA5356. The sequence goes on along the minus strand of DHPU01000048.1, from coordinate 28,286 downwards.
TACACGGTACATAATCCGATTATCCAAGTTAAACAAGCTGGCAGTTTTTACAGCGGAACCCAAGGCAACCCCCAGATCTAAAAGCCGCCAAGCACAAAGCGGTCCGGCAAACTCTTCCCCCTCTGCCGTCTTTAAATCGGCACAGCTCTTAAAGCCGCAAGCACCGCAATTCAAGCCCGGGGGCTGAGCATTTTCTAAGGAAAGTAATAAAACAGCCCCGGAATTGCGCACGTTTTCTCCGTCACGGTCATAGTTCTTTTTTTGATTTTCCTGACCGTACCGTACCATGGCCTCCGCTAACTTTTGCACCTCATCACCACTAATAATCTTAATACCGACAAAATCATTTCCTCTGGCCTTAGGGGCAGTTTTGGCTGCAATAGCCATAAATTCAACCGCCTTCAGCATACTTTCTTCCAACCAGTCTTCCATGAGTATAACCCACCCCCTTCATATCGACCTCTCTTATTTACTTTCTCTATTCACTTCTTTGTTACTTCCCTACTCTTATCAACAATCTCTTCAACCTCTTTCGCCAGACGATAAGGTTTGGTAATCAGACGAACAGGTAAAGTTAAAATGGCATGACGTAAATCCTTTTTTAGTTCCTCACTTAAACGTTGCGGTTTTGTCAAAATACGCTGCACAATATCCCGGGCATAGAGAGTTAGCAGGGTCTGTTCACAAAAAGGAACTTCTCGTCCACAATTCGCACATTCTGAACGGATCAACACATTATTGCTATAAACAAGAAAATGTGGCCCCTCTTGTTGACATCCATTACAATAAAAATCGCATTCCATCCGTTTAATTGCCGCCATCTAACTCCCCTTCCCTCTAGATATATTTGCAACTATTTACTCGCCAAAATTACTCTCAATCAATTCCACTAAGACTTTTTCGGCTTCTTGTTCATCTTCCCCATCTATTACTAAAGTAATCTTGGTCCCCTGACCCATCCCCCCCGAAAGAACGGAGATAATACTTTTGGCATTAATTTTTTTATCCTCCTTTTCAATCATAATACTGGACTTAAATTTACTGGCCTTTTGCACAAACATGGAAGCCGGACGTGCATGTAATCCCGTTTTGTTCATAATGGTAATCTCTTTTTTAATCATTAGTTTCTGCCTCCCTATTTTTAAACGTTTTTAAGATATTTAAAACCTCATCTGCTTTACTGGCTTTTTTAACGGCTTCCGTTATTTCTTGATTGTTAATGATCTTATATACGCGCCGAAATTCATTTTTCGAAGCCTCATTGATCGCCAGCATAAGAATAATGGACACTTTTTCTCCATTCCCCCAATCAATGGCCTTTTTTAAAGTTAAGACCCCAATCACCGGGACAATAATATCCTCACTAAAGCCATGAGGGATGGCCAGTGAATTACCAATTGCCGTGGACGCTAATTCTTCTCTTTCCAGAACACCCTTGATGAATTTTTCGGTTACATAGCCTGCCTTGGCCAGTACCTCGGTCATCAAAACAAGAGCCTCGTTTTTATTCTTGACCCCAGCATTTAAAATAATCAACTCTCTCCGGAATAATGAATCGTTTTTATAACTTAAATTAACTACATGAGTTAATTTAGCAATCCCTGTCCCTTTTAAAATATCCGTGGAAGAAATAAAGGGAATCTCCGGATGTTTAGGATTTACCGTTCCGATAATTGCCAGAACGCTCATATTACGTCTTATTCTTTCGATCTGTTCCAAAATATCATTTTCATCTAATACACCTAAAGTGATAATTTTAATATCCTCGTTTATTTTCTTAACTTCATCAGCTATTTCCCTTTGAATTAATTTAGCTGTCCCTTCCCCAGTAAGACATAAACTAATGATGCCCACTTCACTACCACTAAAAGGCGATACGTCCTCAAGGGATTCCAATTCTGTGGACTTTTCTTTTATTAAGGAATTGGCTACATAGTCAAGGTCGGAATCAGGGAGGAGCACCTTTCGTACCGCCTCAATAACCATTAGAGTATCAACTCTCGTCACCGTTCTTGTTTTTATTCCTGTCTTTTGCGTAATTTGCTGTCCAAACCCAATTAGAGAACCCATATCTACCAAAAGTAATACTCCTTTATGGCGATCCGCTTTCACAACAGCGTCCAAGGTTCTTTGTAGGGCATCTTCAGGCTTCTCATCCAAGGCCATTTCCACTGTTTTAACAAGATCAACACCTAAAAGGCGATTAGCTACAGAAGCCATCCCTTCTGCTACATGCCCATGAGAGATCACAATCAGTCCAATCGTTTCCTGAGGATTAACATCCTTTTTAGCCAAGGTTCTTAAATACATCGCAATAAAGCCCACTTCTTCTTCCGGTAGTTCTATCCCTAGATAATAATTGGTAAGAGAAGTCATTTCTGAAGCAATTCTAAACTCTTTAGGATAATTTTTTTTCACATTATCTAACTGCGGATTAGTAATAGTTTTCCCACTCTTAATCCTTTCTACTGAAGCATTTAAATGTGTGGCTAAACAATAAAACAAAGTATCATCAATCTCACCCAGTCCGGCCACCGCAATTTTAATCATTTTCTGTACCAGTTCAACAATCTTAGTGCCCACAATCAGCTTTAAATCTTCTTTAATAAATTTATTTTTATTTTTTTTAACCTGTTTAATAATATTCTTTACCCTTGTTTCTAATTCATCACCAATAATCTTATTAATTACCTCATTAGAAAGCCCTTGTCCTTGTAGTTTTTGATAATTTTCCTCAATGTTTTTATAAATCTCATCTGGGAAATTATATAAACTATCTTTTGTATTTTCTACAACACCAACGATATCGGGATAAAAAATAAGATCATCTGTAATTTTTTTCTCAATTTCGCTGCGATTCCAGGTAACATTTAACATCCCTTTTCCCACATGTGTCGGTAAAGCACCCATATCAACATAAATACTTTCGTTTTCCTTAACTTCAGCCACATATGTCAGAAACCCCCGGGCACAAGCTACCTGAATATCGGAACGCAGCTGACCAATATTACCCATACAATCATAAACCAAAAGAGCTTTTAACGCATTATAAGAAACCACAATCTTTTTATTAATGCGCGCTGCTTCTTTTTGGAAAAAAACCTTTATAATTTCAAATCTTTCCTCAGCCGGCCGGGTAGATAAAGTCGGCAACTCAATAATCATCGGGATTCTGCGTCTAAAAGTTCCTAATAAACTAGTTTCGATATCCTCTGTCGTTGCCGCAATAATCATCACATTAGCTGATAAGGTAGAGCTTGTTTCCCCTAATCTCCGATATTTGCCCTTATCTATCAGTTGAAATAAAATTTCCTGTCCATCTGGCGGTAGACGGTGCACTTCATCTAAAAAGAGAATACCTCCATCCGCTTTAGAAACTAAGCCATCTTTATCAGTTTCCGCTCCGGTAAAAGCCCCTTTCTTGTAGCCAAATAATTGAGCGAGTAAAAGTTGAGGGTTTTCTGCATAATCAGCACAATTAAAAATTACAAAAGGAAATTTCTCTGCTGTAAGATTTTTAGCTTGTAAAGCAAATTTATACATTGATTCAGCCATTTCACTTTTCCCTACACCGGTTAAACCTACAATTAAAGTATGCAAGCCATTAGGAGGATAAAGAACTGCCGCCTTGGCCTGTTCAACTTTTACTCGCAAACTTTTATTCCAGCCAATCATCGTTGAAAAAGGATCTGCAACTTTGGTCGTGATAATTGGCTTCGTCGTTTTCTTAGTTTTAGGTACACTTGGTTTAAGACGTTCTATCTTCATCTCATTCAATATTTTAGAAATACTATACCTGGAGATCGCAAAACCTCTTTTGTTTATTTCTGTCGTAAGAGTTCTTTCCGAAATCTCCGGTGAATCAGCCAAAATCGCCTTAATTTCTTTGATCAATAACGGCTTTCTTCTTTCTCTGGAATCAACGAAATCAGCAGCTTGCCTAAGCTGTGTCACTTCACTTCGGTTCAAAAAAAGTCGTTTTGCCAACTCTTCATCCGTAAAAGGATTCTTTTTATCTTCCTGATTAATAATTCGGATTAACTTTTCCTTCATAATTTTCCCCCTATGTCTTGATAGACAAGAGCTACTTAATTAAAGGTGCGTCCGCCATCCAGTATAATAATTTGTCCATTGATAAAGCTCCCCAAATCCGAAGCCAGAAATGCTGCCATGTAACCTACATCCTCTGGTTGCCCCAATCTTCTAAGCGGAACCTGTAAAATTAATTTTTTCTGATCTTCCGGCTTCGGATAAAGTTTCTTTAAAAAATCCGTAACAATTAACGTTGGGGCAAGCACGTTTGTTCTGATTCCTTTCGGTCCCAAGTAACGAGCCAGATTCCTGGTGAATCCGATCATCGCCGACTTTGAAGCCGCATAATGAGGGCCGCCGCCTCCACCTGTATAGGCACCGGTAGAAGCAATATTAATAATCGAGCCTCCCTGAGAAGGGAGCATGTACGGCAGTACCCCTTTTACACAATAGAAGGGGCCAAAGAGATTTACTTTAAAAGTTCTCTCGATTTCCTCAAGCGAAAGTTCCTCAATATTCTTTCTGGAAGTCACTCCCGCATTATTTACCAGAATATCGATTTTACCAAACTTCTGAACAACCTGCTCACAGATCTCTTTTACTTCTTCCGAATTACTTACATTACCTTGCACCGCCAGAGCTTCTCCGCCTAAATTTTGAATCTCCTGCACTACTTCCAAAGCATTTTGAGTATTATTCGCGTAATTAACCGCAACCTTGGCTCCACATTGAGCATAGGTTCGGGCGATACTGCGTCCAATTCCCCTAGAGGCACCGGTAATTAACGCTACCTTAGAAGATAAGTCTATCGTAAGCATGTTCTATTCCAGCCTCCTCTAATGTTTTTTATTTTGAGTTGGGCGAGTAACCTCGACCGGCTGTAATTTCTGTTCCCACTCGTTCAATTTATCCATTAGCTCCTGCCCATTACTTAATTCTTTCGGGAAAAACCAATATCTCCCTTTTAAAACATTATTACGCCCTATTCTGAGATGAACCTTACTGGTTAAAGGGAACCTTTTTATTTTTAAATAAGTTAGATCAGCCCATTTGAAATGATGAGACCTTCCATACGCATAAAAACTAATTTGTTCACCATTATCAGTAATTTTCGCGGGTTGATTTAACGCAAAAATTTCAAAAAGAAGCAAGACAGGCAAAACAATTACTAAAGCTTCATATAAACCATTGCTCGGATCTTTTGTTTTTCCGATAATACCCAGGAGAAGCAAGAAAACTATAATCATCACCGGGCCAATCGAAGATAAAAAATATTTCAATGGTCTATATTTATATACTTTTACCGTATTCTCATCCATTAAAGGGCCCCCCTTTTTCTTCAATTAATTAATAAATCATGCAAAAAGGGTACCAAGCGCCGGTTGAATTTGTTTTTATTTTTGGCCATATTTTTCGATAATCCACTTTCGCAATGTTTTACATTCTTTTTCATCCAGTACTTTTAACTGTCCCATCATTTTAGCATAATACGTAATTTTAGCCCCTTCTTCTACTATGACCGCGTTAGCAAAAGCCGTTTTAAGATCCGGGCCCACCGTTAATACGCCATGATTGGACAATAACACGGCATGCTTGTCCTGTAACGTTTCCGTAACTTTTTCTGCAAGTTCCACTGTGCCCATCCGTCCATACGGTGCCGTTTTAACAGGTTCGCCCACCAAAGCTGCCAGTTCCGCAGCGACCACCGGGAATTCCGCCTCACAAGACGCCCAGGCGGTGGCAAATACCGAATGAGTATGAGCAACTCCAAAAACATCCTTTCTCTTGCGATAAACCATAGTATGCATAGGAGTTTCGATTGATGGAGTCCGAGAACCATCAATAATTTTACCTTGCTCATCCATTACCACAATATCGGCCGGTTCAAGTTCCTCATAATCCATTCCGCTCGGAGTGATGCAAATATGTCCTGTTTCCGGATCTCGTAAACTAAAATTACCGAAAGTCAAAGCAATTAGACCCATTTTTTGAGCTTTGAGCGCAATTTTGATTAATTGTTCTCTTTCTTTTTTTAACAGCATCTAAACACACTCCCATCTAGTTCTTGCATATTATTATAATATACAAATATACAAATGTACAATATCTCTATTCTTTTTTGCCTTGCTAAAAAGTAACAAAGCAGAGCTGAGATTGCCTACATCCCAGCTCTGAATTGCTTAATTAGTATTTCTGTGTAATTACTTTTTTAAATCGAAGATATTCTTTTCGCCATAAACACCCCAAGCATCGATCGCGGCTTTCAATTCTTTATTTGCAGGATCCTCGCAGGCTTCCTTCAAGGAAACTCCTTTTACTACTGCGTCAATCCCTTGTCTAAAGGCTTTACCACCAGCAACAGCTCCCATCGGATGACCAATTACAGCACCACCAGCGGCAATAATAACTTCCTTGCCAAACTTATTGTAAAGTTCTTCAATATGTCCCTGTGTAGTTCCTCCACCAGGCATAGCCATCATTGGTTTAATATTTTTCCAAGGACTTGACATAGCAAGGGTAGTATTAAGGAAAGCATCCATACTGAAGGGGAACTTACCATATGGGCTTAAGATAATCGCCATATCCATACCAGCTAAACGAGGTAACTTAGCGTTAGCCAGAAGTACGGACATGCCGGAGTAATCAGAAACGGCTAGAGCCCCCTGAAGATCCGGATGAGAAAGAATCGGAACATTGATATCAGGATCATCAGCCAACATCATCGCAGCATCAAGACCAATTGCCCATGTGTTAACCATCAACCCATTAGCTCCTGCCTCAATAGCCCGCAGAGCATTATCTCTCAGCTTTTCTGTCCTGTCAGTGATGTTGAAAGTATAGATTGTTTTTTCGCCCTTCTCTTCATCAGCTGCTTTCAGAGCTTTCATTACGGCTTTAACTCTATCTACGAGCGGGCAATGAGTAGGATCCGCAGTTAATTCGTCATCTTTAATGATATCCACGCCGCCTAAAGCTACTTCATAAGCAAGATCAGCAGTCTGCTTAGGATTCAAACCAATACAAGGCTTAATCATATTATTCAGAAGAGGTCTGTCCTGTACCCCTAACAAATCACGAATACCTTGAATACCAAATTTAGGTCCTTTGAATTCTTTCAGGAAGGATTCAGGGAATTCCACATCCATCAGTTTTAATTTACCCATATAAGAAACGTTTCCTAAAAAGACAGTAAGCATCATGGAGAACCGAGGTCCAAAGTTTCTTGTTGGGAAAGCAATTCTAAGTAAAAATTGTCTTTCTTTAACCGATTCCGGCAAAGCGCCAATATACGCCGGCAGTTCATAGATTCCGACAACACGGCCTAAATGTTTTTCTCTAAGTTCTTGAGTTTCACCTGGAACAGGAGTCCAAGTCCCGGAAGACTGTTCAACAGCCAAAGCAGAAGCAAATTTAACCGCTTCCGAACTACGATTGGTTTGGACATAGTAGGTAGCAATAACATACTTTTCTCTGTCTATTCCGTCTGGGAACTGCATTAATAATGGATCAACGTACATTTTTCTAACCCCCTATTATTTATTATGTTTAATTGACTTTTATATATCAATTTTTTGGCGGGCCCTGCCAAAAAATTAACAGTTAATCCTACACCTATTTTTAATTGGCATCATCAAGCAGTGATTTACCAAGCATATAATCAATAATTAAAACATTAACCAAGCCACCTTTAATCGCCGCACGCACTATCTCGGTTTTAGCTTTCCCCGAAGCAACAGTAACCTTAGTTTTAATTTTTCTAAAGGTCTCCAAATCAATCGCAATAATGCGTTCCTTCAAATCTGTATCGCATTCTTGTCCCTCATGATTGATAAATCTAAGGGCGATATCTCCTGCCACATTCTTGTGTTGTAATTCTGCTAACTCATGTGGTGCCAAATATTCAGGTTTAGAAAGCATCGAGTTAAGTTCCGGATAAAATGCTCCTACCCCATTTAGGGCAATCGTGATTTTATCAAACATGGCCAAAACTCTCTCGATATTTTTCTCTTTTTTAATTGATTGGGTAATTTCCATATTGCTCATTAAGCCTTCTGCCAATAAAGAATAATTGCGGCCACCAAAGGTCATAGACATCCTAGAAACCAGACTTCTTACATCTAGTTCATTTTTACAACAAGAAATACTGCCATGCATCGTCACAAAAGCCGCATTAATTTTTTGACAAGGATTCAAGTAATGAATTAAATGATAGATTGTTTTTCCCCAGGTTACCCCTAAGACATCTTGCTCCGTAATAATTCGTTGAATATACCTGGCTCCTTCAAGGGCAACTAGTTTTTTCATATTATTGACATCCTCAGCACTTAAGCTTTCACTGGGATTAATATTACTAACCGGAGCCACTATTACATCCTGCAATTGATATTTAGCTTTTAGCTTTTCTTCAAGTTCTATACATTCAAGATAAGGGTCCCTAATTACAAACTCAACTATTTTTTCATCTTTAGCCCTTTTAATTAATCTAGAGACAGTCGGAACAGAGATATTTAATAATCCCGCTATTTCATTTTGCGATTTATCCTCTAAATAATAAAGATACGCAGCCTTCAAAATTAAAAATGTTGATTGATTGTAAACTTCTGGTTCCATTTCCCTCACCTCATCTTTAGCATAAGATATTGTCTAACATATATCAATAAAGAAAATATTTTCATGCAACGATGAAAATATTTTCTTTATTTGCTATTTAATTATTTGATTAACTGGCGAATTTCCTCGGCGTTTTCTGCCTCTAAAGCCTTTTGCGCAATTTCTTGCGCTTCCTGATAAGTCATGGAACGAATAACTTTTTTCACCCGTGATAAAGAGACAGCACTCATGGAGAATTCATCCAAACCCAACCCGAGCAAGATCGGTGTAGCCGTCACGTCTCCTGCCATTTCCCCACACATTCCTGTCCACTTCCCGGCATGATGAGAAGCATCAATAACATTTTTAATCAACCGTAAAACAGCAGGGTGCAATGGTTCATAAAGATAAGAAATGTGTTCATTCATGCGGTCGACAGCAATAGTATACTGGATTAAATCGTTGGTACCAATACTGAAAAAATCAACGTCCTTCACCAGTAAATCGGCAATTACTGCTGCCGCAGGAATTTCTACCATGATGCCTACCTCTAATTCTCGATCATAGGGAATACCTTCCTTATCCAAATCATCTTTGACCTGTTGGAGAATAGTATTAGCCTTACGAATCTCTGTAGCATTAGAGATCATGGGATACATAATCCGCAGTTTTCCATAAGCACTGGCACGCATAATTGCTCGTAATTGTGTCCGTAAAATTTCCTCACGATCCAAGCACATGCGGATCGCCCGCCAACCTAAAAAAGGATTTAACTCTTCAGGCATATCCAGATAGGGTAATTTTTTATCGCCGCCAACATCCAAGGTGCGAATAATTACAGGCTGAGCCGCCATCTCCTCCGCCACAGCTTTATAGGCTGCAAATTGCTCATCCTCGCTAGGAAGAGCCGTACGATCCATATACAGAAACTCTGTCCGGTATAAGCCGATTCCCTCAGCTCCATTGGCCAGAGCACCTGCACAATCCTTAGGAGTTCCTATATTAGCTACGAGCTCTACTTTTCGTGCCTTATCCTTCGTTTCCGCCGGAAGATCCTTTAGTTCCTTCAAATCCTGCACATAAAGCTGATATTCTTCCCGCAATTTTACATAACGCTGCAAAGTCTCCTGGTCAGGGTTCAGATAAACAAGGCCCTTATTTCCATCCACAATCACCGTATCACCAATTCGTGCCTTCGCTAATAGATCAACAGTTCCTACTACTGCAGGAATTTCTAATGACCTAGCCATGATTGCCGTATGAGAGGTTCTCCCGCCCATCTCGGTGGCAAAAGCCTGCACAAACTCTTTATTCATCTGTGCCGTATCGGAAGGGGTTAAATCTTTAGCAATTACAATGATCTCTTCAGAAAGATCGGCCAAGCTCTGCATAGGGATGTTCAGCAGGTTTTTTATTAATCTATCTCCAATATCCTTTACATCCGCAGCCCTTTCCCTTAAATATTCATCCTCGATATTTTGAAACATTTCCGTATAGGCTTTTACAACCAAGGTTAGAGCATATTCAGCCCGAATGGATTCCGCCTTAATTTTCTCTCGTATTTCATTAAGAAAAACCTCGTCCTCCAGCATCATCAGATGAGCATTAAATATTTCTGCTTTATCGGCTCCCATTTCTTTTTCGGCTTTATCTCTGATCTTCTCTAATTGGGCTTGCGACTTGACAATAGCCTTGCTCAATTTTTCAATTTCGTCTTCAAGTTTATCTACAGCTATTTTATCTTGCTCAATAAAAACAGGATATTCCTTTAGCACATAAGCTTTACCAATTTCAATGCCTGGAGATGCTGCTACTCCTTTAATCATTGCTTCCCCCCCTTGTTTTTTAGTTATCCCAAGGTTTTAGAATTACTTTGATACCTAAGCCTTTTTTGACAATATCAATACCCTGTTTAATTTCTTTTAAAGGTAAGACATTGGTCACAAACTTCTCGGAGGGAATTTTACCACTTTCGATATAACCCATCGCCTCTTTAAATTCCTTCTGAGTATAAGCATAAGCTCCGAAAATCGCTATTTCTCTATAATGCACATCATTACTATCCACGGTAATATGGCAGTTATCTTTAGGCAGTCCGCCAAAGAAAATAATTTTACCTCTGGATCTAATAAGGCTAAACGCTTGTTCTTGGGTTTTTCCCACAGGATTAGCACAGATTACTACCTCCGCACCTAAAGAATTAGTTTCTCTTAAAACTATTTCCCTTAGATCCTCTTTTAAAGCATTAACAAAAACGTCTATGGCGTTAAAGTTTCGCGCAATATCCAACCGTGAATCACTTATTTCAGAGATAATAACCTTCTTAGCTCCTCTGATTTTAGCAACTTCTGAATGCAAACACCCGATTGGGCCTGAGCCGATAATTACCACGGTATCTCCTTCTTTAACACCGGCATATTTCTGGGCAGACATTACGGAAGCTAGTGTTTCTGCTAAAGGGGCATGTTCAAAAGATAAGCTATCACTGATTTTTAAAACGCAATCATTAGTAATCGCCAACTTGGGTATCGCTACATATTGAGCATATCCGCCGGGGATTTGCGTCCCTACCACGGTAAGATTACTGCACTGATTTCCTAACCCCATCTTACAGTATGCACATTCACCACAAGGAATAATCGGGTTAATTAAGACCCTTTCCCCCACTTTAAAACCACTTGCCTCTTTACCCACCTCATCAACAATTCCTGTTACTTCGTGACCAATGATATGAGGAAGAGTTACTTTCGGATGTCCAAAACCGAAAGTACGCACATCCGAACCACAAAGTCCAACAGCCATAACCTTGACAACAAATCCATCCTCTGGACAAGCAGGCTTCTGAACCTCTTCTACCTCAAATTGATTAGGTGCTCTTAATACAACAGCGTCCATGTGATCATCTCCTAAATTTTTTTAATTAAAAAATAAGGGTGCTCCCTCGAACAACGGATCTTATTGCAAATGTTTCTGCCTGCAAGTTATCATCATTGTTGTTTTCGTTTTTTCGTCAGGGATACACCCTTATTTAGCTAATTTATTACTATCTTTATGCTTGATACAAAACTAATTCTTGTTTTATTTTACATTGGAGCGTAATTAAATAAAATAGCTAAAGGTTTCCAAATTAACCAAGGTATCTGCAAAGTTCCTCCATACAAACTGCTTATCAGCGAAGCCCCTTCAGGGAATTCGAACCCGACTGCTTGACCCATTACAGTATGCACAGGGCCAAAGTCTGTGGCAATCAACAGGCAAAGCGCAGTTATTGGCAAACTAATCAGCAGTGACCTAAAGATATTGCCGTTTGTCGTTGCTACAACAAAGGAAAGGATAAAGGTTAACATGATTAAGTCTGTAAAGGGAAGGAGACGGTTGCCAGGAAGAATAACTGCCAACAGTACGGCCACAGGGATCATGATGATAGCTGTAGCAATAACAGCAGGATGACCAATTACAACAGCCGTATCCAAACCAATATAGAATTCGCGGCCAGGGAATCTTTGCTTTAAATATTCTCTAGCGCCTTCAGAAAGTGGGATTAAACCTTCCATCAAGATGGAAACCATCCTAGGCAAAATAACCATAACCGCTGCCAGCGTAATCGCAGTTGTTAAGATATTAGCGAGATCATATTTAGCCAGAATAGCCATCCCTGTACCCAGAATTAACCCAATAAACAAAGGTTCACCGATCAGGCCAAATCTCTCTTGGATTTTTTCCTGATCAATATAAACATTGTTGATTCCAGGAATTTTGTCTAAGAGTTTATTGCAGACATACGCTACAGGCCACCAACCTACAGTACCTACGTGAGGAAGAGATACGCCCGGAAGTCCAAAGAATTTTTGCACCATCGGAGCCGTAATATCAGCCAAAACTAAAGTAACGGCAGTACAAATAATGGTAGCTACGATTGTCCACAACCAGCTATTATTAGTGGTGTGATAAACAATAGCAGCGCAGAAAAGAATCTGCCAGTAATTCCAAACATCAACGTCAGCAGTTTTGGTCCAGTTGAAAGCAAGCATAATTACATTAATAATAAGGATTGCTGGCATAACAATAGGAACAACCACAGAACCGAAACTAACAGCCGCTGAGATAGGCCAACCAACATCAATAATATCTAACGATACACCCATATTTGTAACCATGGCTTTAGTTACAGGCCCCAAGGTATTCATTAATAATCCAATAACCATATTAATACCTACAAACCCAACACCGATTATTAAACCAGCACGGAATGCTTTACTAAATTTCTGCCGTAAAGCAAGCCCCAGAACTGTAATAATTATAGGCATCATTACAGAAGGACCTAAATCGAGGATAAAATTAATTACATTTAATACAGCTTGCATTTTATTTCCTCCTATTTATCTTTTTAAGAAGCTTATTATGGTCTATATAACTAATCCTTCTTCAAAACAGCAATAATGTCTTCTTCCATTTTTTCAGCACCTACACCGGATAAAAACGGAATCCCCGAAATAATAGGAACAGTACTCTTGCAAGAAATGGGGGTAGTAGAAACAATAACCGTTGGCTTAAAGGTTTCTAGTTTTGAAGAGACTTCCAAAGCCTTACACTGGATAATTTCGTAATCAATGCCGTGTCTTTTGCACATTTTGCCGACTCCATCATTTACAACAGTAGAGGTAGCAATACCAGTTCCACACACACATAAAATCCTCGCCTTTGTCATCTTGACTCCTCCATAATTTTTTTTTTTAATAAAAAGCTAATAACGCCATGTTCTTTTTTTTTTCCGCATCACCTCCCTCAAAAATCGCCTTGGAAAATCGCTTTAGGCCACCCCCTTCTCTTTAACGTACTGTTCGGTTGCTTGAATTAGCGTTTTGACATCTTCCGCTTTAACCATTTTGTTTAGCAACTCACTATCCTGAATAATTTCCATAATATCTTGTAATAATTTTAACTGCATATGGGGTTCCTTAATCGCCAACATAAACAGGATTTGTACATCTACCTGATTATTAGGATCAAGATCTCCCATGAGATTAAATTTGACGGGTTTTTGGAGAATTCCTAAAGCAATGGCTGGTTTAATAACATGCTCTACATCGGTGTGAGGAATAGCTACCCCATAGCCTTCCGTAGGCAAGCCCGTAGGGAAAACCTTCTCCCTTTCTAAAATAGCCTTTGCATAAGTTTCTTTCACATATCCAACTTCAAAAAGGCGTGCGGCTAATTTTTCAAGGGCTTCCGTCTGCGTGTTTGCTTCAAGATTAAGCATGACTAAATCTCGATCTAATAATTTTAAATCTAACATAATTACCCTCCCTGTTTGTTTCTTAAAAGTTTTTGGTTCTGATAAAACTACTAAATTTTTTTCTTTTATTTTATTTATCACGAAATTATTATTGCAAGTATTATGCCAAGAATCGGTTGCAATTGTCTTTTTATAATACTGTGCAAATATCTACTAACGACGGAAAAACATAATCCGGCTGATAACCAGCTTTTAAATCCTCCTTTCTGGTTTCTCCTGATAAGACTAAAACCGTAGTAATCCCATATTTCTTACCAAAAGCAATATCTGTATAAAGCCTGTCCCCGATAATAACCTCAATGAAGCAACACGTTTTTTTGATTTTTTCATAGTGTAAGGATGTATCAAAACCAACCACCACAATTTCTACATTTTTTTCTCCTATGGCGATTCCCTGTTCCAGCATAGTTTGCTGCAAACTATTTGTCCCCACCAAATAAACTTTTTTCCCGGGATATTTCTTTTTAAGATAATAAGCCAACACATCTCCCGAGGTATAAACTTGCACTTCACTTTCCTGCAGACCCATCTTCTGAACCTTTTTTTGATAATAAGCACTTGATTGAGAAGAATTGTTTGTAAGAAAAAGGGGCTTCTTTTGCTGTCTTTCCAGCATGCGGATAAAATCAAGGGATCCGGGAATAAGTTGATTACCCAGATAGAAAGTTCCATCCATATCTAAAACATATACTTTTTTGTCCCGTAATCTCTCCACATCTTTATTCATATTTGCTCTTATTTCCCTTTCCCATTGCCAAATTTAGCTGTCCGTACAGCTTTTAACGCATCAACCACTTCTCTTGTATTCTTTTTTATTTCTCCTAACTTTACCTTTGGTTTAAAATGTCCATGGAAATCACTACCACAGGTGTAAATAAGCTGCTTTTCATTACAATAATTTTGATAGAACTTTTCGTTTTCCGGAGTATGATGGCTTGTATATACTTCTAACCCGGCAAGGCCTAAACAAACAAGGTCATCAATAATGAAGTTTTCCCCTTTTTTTAAGTTTATAGCCGGATGAGCTAAGATCGAAACGCCACCGCTTTGCTGAATGGTTTTTAAAACCAACTCCACATCCGGAATATATTGAGGGATATAAAAGCTTTTACCCATCGAAATAAAATCACAACAAAACTTGATATTACCCATATCCTTCTGCCTATATTCTTTAACCACAGGATTATTTTTATTTCTTTCATCCTCAAAAATGGCTTGTACATAATTAGAATATAACGGTGCGTTTTGGGAGCACTGTTCCAGCACTTTTCCCTTTTCTAAATAATAACCCCCCTCCCTTAAGACCTTAATCTGCAAGTCAATGCGTTTTAAACTATCCTCAGCTACTTCTTTACATAACCCTACCAGTTCAGAATTGCGCGGATCGATATAATAACCAAGAATGTGCAAAAATTTTCCTTGATACTGTGAAAATAATTCACAGGCGGGAATAACCTCTATATTATATTTTTCACCCCACATCATCCCTGCTTCCACAGAAGCTACAGAATCATGATCAGTAATTGCAATTGTCTGCAAACCAATTTTACTAGCCATCTCAACAATCTCTTGCGCCGTAAATTGTCCATCGCCACTAGCATTTGTATGCATATGAAGATCTATTGCCATCTTAAATATTCGCCCCCAATTCTTCTCCTGCTAAACATCTACTTTTTCCTGTTCTTTTACTATTCCCCAGCTATCTTTATAATATTGCAAGTTATATGCCAACAATATCAACCACCTTGATTCTAATTCGGCAATAAACAAAGCTTCTAAAACCGAAGTTTTAGAAGCTTTGTGCTTGTCCCAAATTTACCCGCCAAAATGCTGCGTAAACATCTTTCCATAAGGTCCGCCATTAACAATCCCTACACCTATATGTGTGTAATTAGGATTTAAAATGTTTTTACGGTGTCCCTTACTATTCATTAAAGCAGTATGCGCTGCTTGTACAGTTCTATTTCCAGCTAGATTCTCTCCCAAATAGCTATAATCGGGCGCATATTTACGAATCAAAGTCGCAAAGCTACCTAAAGTTGCTGAAGTATGACTAAAATAATTATTATCAATCATATCCTTACTTTTTACTCTGGCACTCTGCACCATCCTCAGATCAGCCTTAAGAGGTGCCACTCCTGCTTTAGCCCTTTCCTGGTTAATTAAATCCAACATTAACTGTTCATCGGCCGATAAGCCTTGCACTTGCCCCTGATCTGGTTGGGGTTCTGGAGTCGGAGTAGGTTGTGGAGTCGGCTGCGGTTCTGGCATTGGTGTCGGCGCAGGCACTGGCTGTGGCTCAGGTTGCGGTGTAGGTGTAGGTGTAGGTGTAGGTGTAGGTTGCGGTCTTCTTTGGAAAAATTTAAAGAACGAACCATAATCACCGGGTTTCGCTACAACGGCACTGCTACCAGTCTGCAAAGCACTGCCATCTGCCGGTACTGCCGCTACAGCAACAGAAGCAGAAGCAAAAATTGTGAAAATAAAACAAAACAGAAGCACAGGAACTACTACTTTTCTAAGCTGTCTTTTCAAATTCTGTCTACCTCCTTGTAAAAGTTTGGTTAGGACAAACTGCACTTATTAGGATAACATGAGAGATAAAAAAAATCAGCCGGTAAATCCAGCCAACTACCCTACTGCAACCTCACTGCAGACCCAAAAAAATCTTTGCTTCTTGAGGAGATGCCAGCGGTCGCTCTAATAAATGAGCTAAATTATTGATTCTTTTTACTAAATCCACATTTGTAGCTTTAATTGTCCGGGCATCATCCCACCAAATCTGATCCTCTAACCCTATCCTGACGCCATCTGCGGCAATTACACCGATCGTCGTCATTTTTTTTTGCCAATTTCCTATTCCCCCGACCGCCCAATAGGAATTATCCGGCAGCTCCGATGTAATCAAGCCGAGATGTGTGAACCTAGCTTGCGCCGTAGCAATATTCCCCAATAAAATATTAAAATAATAAGGGGGCGTGAGTATCTCTTTCGTTATAAGATACTGCGCATAATTGACCATCCCCAAATCGAAAACTTCCAACTCCGGTTTTATTTCCTTTTCCCTCATTTTTTCCGCCAATTTAATAATCACATCAGGACTATTGACACTAGCTGAACCGACAAAGTTTAAAGAGCTTAGGGTTAAACTGGCCATAGCCGGTTTCTCATCTCCAGTAAGATCTAAAACCTCCCCCCTTTTCGCAAATTCGCTGTAAATTCTACCACTTGTTGAAACAACAATAATCAAATCAGGGCATTTCTCCCTAATCTTCGCAATAATACGCGCATAAATATCCTTTCGATAAGTGGGTTTTCCCTCTTCGTCCCGTGCATGTAAATGCACCATGGAAACACCTAATTCCCGGCAAGCGAAAACATCATTAGCAATCTCCTCCGGGGTAATGGGGACATGAGCGGTCATCTTTTTTGTCGGAATAATACCTGTAGGAGCTAAATTAATAATCAGCTTTTTCATAACGCTGCTTCCTTTACTTATTTCTTACTTTATTTATTACTTACTTACAAGAATTCTGGCAGGAACCCCTACTACTGTTGTTCCGGGTTCGACCTCTCTTGTTACCAACGCCCCGGCTCCTACCACACTTTTTTTCCCCACCGTTCTCTGTGGCATAATAATAGCTCCTGTCCCAATCTGGCAACCTCTTTTTAACACCGCCCCACCCCCGATTACTGAGCCCGGGCCGATAAAAACCTGATCCTCAATCGTCACATCATGACTAATTAAAACGCCTAAACGTACAATGACATAATTGCCTATCCTCGTATTGCCTCCTACTATACAGCCCTCTGGTAAAATACAACCACGCCCAAGCTGTACATGATGAAGATCTATAGAGGGATGTGTCAAGGTTGCTACCTGACAACCAGAAGCATCCAACAAATCCCCTATTTGCTTAATTAAACTCGTGTCTCTAGATACATTATTAAAAAAATGAACATGCTCTTTTACCAATTCCGGAATTAACCTGCGCGTGCCTAAAACAGGATATCCACCCAAACTACTATTCTGTAGCTCTTGGTTATCATCTAAAAGCCCCAGCAATTCCCAAGTTAACTCTTGCCTATTAATTGCCTCAATTAACTTGATAACATCAAAAAAAGCTGCACCAAAAATGACTAATTTTTTCATAACACTCTCCCTATTCATCATGGAAATCTTCACAAATCGGGCATTGTTGATGGCTAAAGGGAATAATTCTATCACCTTCCATAAGTGGTGGTAAAGTTGGATAACTAACAATTCTCCTTGATGGAGCAGAAAACTGGAAAATTGGTCCATCCGAAGGCGGAAACATGGACTGTACATTTTTTTTCCGCCTTTTTTTTGTTCCACCAATTTTAGGAATAGCCTTTATTTTTTCGTCTCTTTTTTTAACTATATCCTCGACTTTTCCATCATATGTTAATCCCTTCCTTCCGTCATCTATCCTATCATCTGTCCTGTTTTCAATTTCTGCTTGATCATTCTTGTATACATCACAGCTTGTTTCCACCTCTTTTATTTCCACTTCTGTTTCCACTTCTTTGTCCCATAACAGACAGCTTTTCTTCATTAATTCCACATGGTCAGCCGAAAGACTTATCCCATAATATTCTATTAAGGCCTGATAAATAATTTCTCGCAAAAATTCTTCCTCCCCAGTCCTGATATTAGTAATCTCCAGCAAAACAGTCGGGACGGCAGCAAAATAATAGCGGTAGTAACGCCAATTTCTAAGATAGGTGAGCATTCCCGGCATCTCACAAGCAATTTGCTTTTTCCATTCGGCACATTGTCTATGTAGTGAGGCCGTTATTTTTAAACTTTCCTGACGATTTCTCAAGGAAGAAAAAATACGAATACTGCTCTCTGCAGAATTTTTCGGTGGAACATTATCTTCCCTCCCCTTAAAACAGATGAATACTTGCACATTCATAATCTTTAATAAGCGTCTGTAAGAGGCCTGCCCTGCCGCATTAAAAACCAACGCCCCCTGTCTGGTTAACCCATCTTGCCAAGAACTAAACGCCAGTGTAACCCCATTAATCTTAGGTATAACTGAATAGAGATTATCTTCCACCACACTCGTCCCCACCTTACTACTTTTTCTACTAATCACTATATGAAAAAGAACGGCCTTCTGTTATAAAATCCTCTTTTTCTCTTTATAGAAAAAACAACAGCTCATTCATATGCCGAACATGAATGAGCTGTCTTAAAATAAACATTATCATTAATCTTAATTTTTATATTTATATTTACTTCATGATAAACAATTGAGTCACTACCACTCCATACCGATCCTGCACTATCCCGATACCTACATGCGTAAAATTACGACTCAACATATTGGCTTTATGTCCGGAACTAGCCATCAGTAAATAAAAGGCATGCCTGCCATCCCTGGCTTTGGCTAGATTTTCCCCTACTGAATAAAACCTTATTCCCGCGTCATAAACCATTTTAGCAAAAGAGCCATAGGTCGGAGAGGTATGCGAAAAATAATGGTATTTAATTATATCTTTACTCTTTAACCGTGCTAAATTAGTCAATTCGGGCAACAAGGTCAAAGGTTTCAGCCCATTTTTGACTCTTTCCGCATTCAACAGTTGCAGCATTTGCTGCTCTTGACTAACCAGTATCCCTTGACTATCCTGTTCGGGGACAGGTTGAGGTGTGGGGGCAGGAGTAAGATCCGGAATCGGTTCCGGAGTTGGCGTAGGTGTCGGCACCGGTTGAGTTATACTCTCTTGC
Organism: Peptococcaceae bacterium UBA5356; assembly: GCA_002407935.1. Taxonomy (GTDB): domain Bacteria; phylum Bacillota; class Peptococcia; order DRI-13; family DTU073; genus UBA5356. The sequence goes on along the minus strand of DHPU01000048.1, from coordinate 8,610 downwards.
TGCCGGCGAAGTTCGAGAAGCTTAGCCGCACCCCAAGAGGCCTGTGCTTCACTGACAAAAAGCGGAGAAGCTAAAAGAACACCGATTCCCAACGTAGCCAATGTTTTGATTGTTTTTTTCTGCATAATTACCTCCTCATTTGATGTTTTTCACCCACACTATATCTAATTAAAGCGATAACAACAAGTACTTTTTTTTACCAGTATGATTAAAGAAGAACACTGTTCCAGCTTACTGAATAAAATAAAGAAAAATAACTACTGCTTGGCAACGAGGAGGAATAATCATGAGCTGGTATCAAGATAAGGTTCACCATCTTACGCCCCAAACTCAGAGTATTAGCCAGAAAAGAACGCTCCTTCCTATTACCATAACCAATCTGGCTTCACCTCTCGATGAGGAAAAAATAAAGAAGGCTCTCCTGAGCCTTCAAGGAATAAAAGACGTAAAAACTAATTTAGCAAAGAAACAAGTTTTTATTAATTTCAATCCCGCTGAAATTCGAGTTGAAACCATCGCCTACACACTTTCTAAATTAGGATACCATTACATTCAACGTAGTTGAAAACACTGCAATTAAGACCTGGAAGGTCTTATCGCCATCTTCTCTAAAATAACTTTTCCTTTCAGAAACAGTCACAATTAGCTGTCATGTCTAATAAAATAAAGCAGACATAATTATGAGAAAAAAGGAGGAAATATAATGTCAGAAGCTAAAGTTTGCCAAGTAACACCTGGTGTCTGTCCGCCGGAAGGCTGTCCGCCTCCGACCAGAATAGAGTGTATTGTTGTAGATAAAGTATATGATAGTTGCTTTCAAATTCATGATTTTGCCAGAGATACTACCATTACCGATTTTACACCAGACTCTTTCTACGAAGGAGATATTATTTCCTGCAGTCAAAACGGTGAAATCACCTGTTCGGAAATTTCCCGCGTTGATGCCGGCGGCGGATTTTTCACTGTAACCGTTCTGATTTCCGTTCCTGTGACCCTCACCAATCCAAATGATCCAACCGAAACAGTTGACCGCACCTTTACCTTTACCAAAACTGCTACGCTCTGCTGCCCACCAGGAGTATCTCCTGACTGCTCGGAAAGCTCGGTTGTTTTCTGCAGCTGTGTAATCACCGGAGTTAACAGCAGCTCTATTACTGTTACCTGTACACTACAGGTATGTGTGGTAATTAAATGCATTCTGGAAGTCCAACTGCTTGTCCCCAGCTATGGTTTCTGTGTTCCTGCACCCTGTATCACTCTGCCGGGAGTTTGTCCGCCCACTCCGCCAGCACAATGTTTTTAGTTTAATTAAAGCAGATAAGGCGACCTGTCCATGATGAAAAAAGCAAAAGATAAAGAGGGATGAAACATCCCTCTTTATCTTTTGCTTTTGTTTAATTAAGCTGTCTCTTTAACCCAATGCTGAACCATTCACATTTATCACAAGATTATCGCCATTCTTGCTAAAAAGAAGATTTAAGGTGTCATTCCATCTTCATTTCTACCACAGTTCCCCCATTTACCAATGATTTAGGCACATCAATAATTCGTTGATTGGAAGAACCGCGAAAAGCCAGCCCCAGATCCTTTTTCTCCTCTATAAAAGAGCCATCAACCAAAACATCAATAAGTCCCATGGCAGGCAAATTTCTTACTTCCTCAAAGTTATACCCGGTATACACCCAGACGTTGAGCTCAGGTCTCTTCCTTCGCAGAAGCGCAAGAACATCAAACAAAGCATCTGCCTGCATCAACGGATCTCCGCCACTAAAAGTAATCCCGGCATGTTGCGGGGTTATTTTTTTTAAGAGCAGCTTGACAAAATCTTTTTCCGCCATATCTATACCATCATGATTCGGAATTAAAGCCGGATTATGACACCCTGTACAGTGCCTCGGACATCCCTGCAAAAAGGTAACTAATCTGATTCCTGCTCCATCCACTACTGAATCGCCAATTATGCCTGCATATTTAATCATACCTTTCCCCCGTCCTTACAAATCAATTAAACTGCTGATTAAAAAGAGCACTAACGATGCTACCGCACAACGTCCTGTCCAATAAAAAGCAGTGAACCCCCCCTATTCTTTCTTATAAAATAAACAAACCATGAAAACACCTGTCCGAAGTGAATTTAACAGTTAAAAGTGCATATGTACCTTTCTGTTCTTCTCCTCAGCCCTTTTGCTGTCATTAAACAAATCTAAAGTAGAAAGATAACCCGTAATACGCCGAATCCTACTAATCTGTCCCTCAGCATGACACTTAGGACAGGTCTCCGTATCAATCACTCCATTAAAGCCACATTTCATACAAATATCCACAGGGAAATTCACCGCAAAATAGCCCATGTCCGCCTCACACATCGCTCGAATCAAAGCCTCAAAGGCCTCCAGATTATGATGAGGAGCAGAAGAAAGCTCCACATAGGAAATATGTCCGGCATTACAATATTTATGATAAGGGCCTTCAACCGCAATTTTCTCCAGTGCTGTAATCTCGTATTCTACCGGCACATGAAAGGAATTTGTGTACCATTCTCTATCGGTAATCCCCGGCAGTAAACCGAAACGTTCCTGATCTATCTTTGTAAACTTACCGCTTAATTGCTCGGCAGGCGTTGCCAGCAAGGTAAAATTCAAGCCATATTTTTTCGTAGCATCATCACAGCGGCGACGCATATAACTGACAATAGCCAGACCAAGTGCCTGCGCCTCCGGACTTTGCCCGTGATGTTTTCCAGTTAAAGCCACCAGACATTCCGCTAAACCAATAAAACCGGTACTAAGGGTGCCATGACAAATCGCTTTTTCTACCGGATCATTTGGCTTTAATCCTTCACTGTCCAGATAAAGCTTCTGACCCATCAGAAAAGGGAAATCCTTAACCTTAAGCTTCTTCTGAAGATTATAACGAGTCAACAGTTGCTTGATCGTCAAACTCAACACCTGATCAAGTTTCTGCCAGAAAAGCGTAAGATCCCCCCCTGACTCAATCCCTAACCGTGGCAGATTAATCGTCGTAAAAGATAAATTACCGCGACCATTAGTAACCGCTGGCCCATTGGCATTCGCAATCACCCTCGTCCGGCAACCCATATAGGCGACCTCTTCCTCCCGATAAGACGTATTAAAGCTGGCATCCAAATAAGAAAAATTAGGTTGCAGCCGTTTGCAGGCTACTCTTAAGCTTAATTTAAAAAGATCATAATTAGGATCATCTTCTTCGTAATTAACCCCATCCTTAATCTTAAATATTACATTAGGAAACAAGGGAGCCTCTCCCTTCCCCAACCCTTTTTCAAAGGCTAAAAGAAAATTTTTGGTCACCATACGACCTGCCCAAGATATATCTGTCCCCAGGTTAATACTGGAGAAGGGGACCTGAGATCCCGCACGCGAATGCATTGTATTTAGGTTATAGACAAATCCTTCCATGCCCTGATATACTTCTTCTTCCGTACGCTGTGCCGTCATCTTCTCGAGCTTCTCTGCCTCAACTGAAACACCCAGTTGCTCCATAACCTCCTGCAAGCGTTTCTTTTGCCGCTGATACTCCAACTCTACATAAGGAACCATATCCCGGTCAAAATAAGCAAAGGATTGTCCACCATGCATATCATTCTGATTGCTCTGCAAAATAATGGCGGCCAAGGCGGCTGCCGTCTTAATCCCTTTCGGCGATCTAATATACCCATGCCCATTATTAAACCCTTCTCCGAGCAGCTTGTCCAAAGGTATTTGCAGACAAGTCATGGTTTTACCATACCAGCCTAAATCATGTATGTAAATGTCTCCCTCCAAATGAGCCTTTGCTTCATCCTCCGGAATAACACGCCGTAAATAATAGTTTTTGGAGGCCGCCTCCGCAATCTGCAATATCTTGGCAGAAGGAGAGTTCCCTACATTAGCATTGTCACGGTTAGTTTCGCGCACAATATCCGCCACGGCATCCATTAATTCCGTCCGAGCCTCCCTCAGCCGTGAACGTTTTTCCCGATATAAAATATAGGCCTTAGCAGTCCGGGCATGTCCCGTCTCAATCAACACTTTTTCTACCGCATCCTGCACTTCTTCTACACTAAAAGCTTCGCTACTACGCTCCTCTTGCTTCAGTAAATTCATCACTTCAATCGTCAATTCCATGGCCGTCTGTCTATCCTCACCACCTACTGCTTTAGCTGCAGCAAAAATAGCTTCCGTGATTTTACCGGGATCAAACGATACAACTCTGTCATCCCTCTTCTTAATCTGTGCAAACACATCCAGCCCCTCCTGTCTCTTCTCTTACTTTTTCTCCTGCAACCTTTCAATCTCCTGAATAAACGTGCTTATATCCTTAAACTCTCTATAAACACTAGCAAAACGCACATACGCTACCTCATCAATTTCTTTCAGCCGCTCCATTATCATTTCTCCAATTTCAGCCGTAGATACTTCCCGCTTTAAAGAATCATTTTTTAGTTTTCTCTCGATCTCTGCTACAACCGCTTCTAATTTTTCTAACGGGATCGATCGTTTTTCACAGGCTTTCAATAATCCGTTAAAAATTTTATGTTGATCAAAATTCTCCCTGCTGCCATCCTTTTTTATCACCACCAAAGGTAAATCATCTCTTTTTTCATAAGTAGTAAACCTATTCTGACAACCGGAACATTCCCTCCGTCGCCGAATCGAAAAACCGTCATCAACAAGTCTGGTTTCCAATACTCTGGAATCTCCTTGTCCACAGTAAGGACAGCGCATACCATCAAACCGCCTTTCCAGAACAGCTCATTTTCCCACATTTAGTGTTACATATAAATTTTAATCACTATATGTAGAGTTGTCAATGGGACTATCGTTTCTTTTTTGCTAGGTCTGCCTATGCCCGGGAAGCTCAACTAAGATCGCATCAACCCCAATACGCCGAATGTTTTCCCAAGGAATAACTAATTCATCATTTTTACCGAAGATATTTAATATTCTTCCTTCATCATAACCAGACAAAACCAAAGCCTGGATCTTCCCTTTTTCCAAATCCAGTTCAATATCTTTAATTGGCCCTAAACGCCGTCCATCATTTATATTAATTATTTCCCGATCCCGTAAATCGGAAATTTTAAGCAACATTTCTCCCTAACCCTCCTCTTCTTCCTCCCAATAATATATCTATATGAACATCCTCTTCTCTTCATTCATAAATATTTTTTGCTTAAACATATTTCCGCATATGATTTAAAGCGGCCTTTTCCAAACGGGATACCTGTGCCTGTGAGATCCCAATTTCCTCAGCAACCTCCATCTGCGTTTTGCCTTCAAAAAAACGCAATGTCAAAATATGCCTTTCCCGGTTATTGAGTCTACTCATGGCTTCCTTGACCGTAATGGTCTCCAGCCAATTGACATCGATATTTTTCTCGTCTCCCACCTGATCCATGACAAAAATAGGGTCACCACCATCATGGTAAATAGGTTCAAATAAAGAAACCGGCTCTTGAATTGCATCCAAAGCAAAGACAACTTCCTCCCGAGGAACATTTAATTCACTGGCAATTTCATTAATAGAAGGTTCCCGGGCATTTTTATTCACCAAATTGTCCCGTACCTGCAAAGCCTTATAGGCAATATCCCGCAAAGAACGGCTTACCCGGATCGAATTATTGTCACGTAAATATCTTCTAATCTCCCCAATAATCATCGGCACAGCATAAGTAGAGAATTTAACGTTCTGGCCTAAATCAAAATTATCAATGGCCTTCATCAAGCCGATACAACCCACCTGAAATAGATCATCCACGTATTCTCCCCGATTAGTAAAACGTTGAATAACACTTAAAACTAGGCGCAGGTTCCCATTAATTAATTTTTCCCGGGCCGTAAAATCACCTTGTTGCATTTGTTTGAACAACTCACGCATCACGACATTTTTTAAAACTGGTAACTTAGAAGTATTAACACCACAAATTTCGACCTTGTTAATCATCAATTTTTTTAACCCTCCCAGGAAATTTAAACAACTTAACATCATTATTACCGTGATAAAATGCAAATATACCGTTTAAAATCCTGGCAGTTGGAGACTCCGTTATTTTAAAAACAAATGTTTAGCAACAAAAAAAGGGCCCCTCCGGAGGGGTCACTGAAATTCCTGCTCTTTTTTTAAAAATTAATCCCACTTATTTACGCTCATCTTTAGCCAAGGTACTGTTGGAGGGTGTACGAACTTCATTTAACTCTGTATTCCATACAAACCTCATCACAATTGGGGAATTTAGGGCAATTAATACAATCCTTCCAAAATTTCTGCGGCATTTTTTCCTTCTCCACAACCGTAAATCCCAGCTTGGCAAAAAAACCGGGCTGGTAAGTAAGGGTAAAGACACTGGGGATCCTCATTTCTTTTGCTTCCTCCAGAAAAAACTCTACCATTTTTTTACCGATCCCCTGACGAGTATAATTATCCTTCACCGCCAGGGCGCGAATTTCTGCCAAATCAAGCCACATAAGATGCAAAGCCCCCGTTCCTACAACCTGTCTATCAATTTCTACGACAATAAAATCCCGTAAGGTTTCATAAAGCATGCTGCGCGAGCGCGAGAGCATCAATCCTTTTCCTGCATATTTATTCACTAACTCATACATTTCCTCTACATCACCAAGCTTGGCTTTTCTTATCTCCATTTAGTCTTCACTCCTTGTTGCCTCGTATCTTGCTTTGTTTATAATAATTATATTCTAACAGAATGAAAGCATGGATTCAATAATGATTTTGTATATTTATTCCAAGCGTTGTATTTCCTTGCGCAATCTCTTAATAATCCTTTTCTCCAAACGGGAAATGTAGGACTGGGAAATACCCAACAAATCAGCTACTTCCTTCTGCGTTCTTTCTTTTTCATCTTTTAAGCCAAACCTTAAATCCATAATTTCTCTTTCACGGCTGGTAAGCTTATTCATCGCCTGCAGTAATAGTTTTTTATCTACCTCTTCCTCTAATGCTTTATAAATAATATCATTCTCTGTCCCCATTACGTCGGAAAGAAGTAATTCATTTCCATCCAAATCAATATTTAATGGTTCATCAAAAGAAACCTCCGACCTAATTTTGTGACTTCGTCTCAAATGCATCAAAATCTCATTTTCAATACAGCGGGAAGCATAGGTAGCCAGCTTAATTTTTTTCGCCGGATCAAAAGTGTTTACGGCCTTAATCAAGCCAATTGTCCCGATTGAGACTAAATCCTCGATCCCCACCCCCGTGTTTTCAAATTTCCTGGCAATATAGACTACCAACCGTAAATTTCGCTCAATGAGAGTCCCTTTTACTGCTTGCTCCCCCTTTTCTAAGCACTGTAAAAGATGGATTTCTTCATCAATAGTGAGGGGGGGAGGCAACGCTTCACTACTGCCCACATAAAAGATATCCTCATTAAGACCTAGCCTTTGTAAGATTTTGGCAATGATGCTTTTGATCTTTACTTGTTCTAATAAAGAGTTTTTCCTTCTCAACATTTTAACCTTCCCTCTCCATCCATCATTATTTTTATCTCCGAATGACGATCTGCTAAAATTTGCGGATGTAAAAGTGCCCTATACTGCCCGCTGCTTGATAATGTTCTGTTTACTAGTCCTAAAACGACCTCACTCGTAGTAATACTCTTCCGCCCATTTTGAATAATCACCTTATCCGGCCGTAACCCCACCATCAGCCCATGCGCTTTCCCTACGGAATTAAAGGGAATCAAAGATAACCGAGTAACCCACTCCTCCTTTAGCAGCAGCAACAACGCCTGTTCGCAGAAACTCCCCTGAGATATTTCCTGAAAGAGTTCCTCCGGTATCACCTTTTTTAGAGCCGTTGTTTCCACCACAATCACCGGCTTTTGGGTAGTAGGATCTATTAACTGATTTCCCGTATCCAAAAGTGCCCGTACCATAACCGCCTGTTTCCCCATATAAATCGTAAGATCATTAAATAAACTCTGTTGCAGCCAGTTCTTTCTTAAACAATTAAAACCACCATAAACAAGCAGGAACACCACCACAAGCCCCATCATCAACCAACAGTAATCTATCCCCCATAAAATGGCGGCACCATTCCAAGCCTGTATATATCCAGGCTGCGAGTCTGTCAAAAAAACAGCCGCCAGAACGGCTCCGCCCATCGTAAAAGAGAGGATGTACATATAAACCAATACCCAAATCATTTTTCTCCAACCGGATGGTCGATAGGCTAACCAAACCATGAGCACAGAACAAACCAGCTTCGCTAAGACAGAAGTAAAAAAAGGCCATTGGGGGAAAAAGACGACTAAAGAGTAAAGGGCTCCGCAAAGTGCACCCAGCATTATCCTAGTTTTTTTGATTGCTAAATTGGCAATTTTTCCAGTCGCCCATAAGATAAAAAAATCCAGCACAAAATTAACCAGTAATAGTATATCTACATAAACCTGTACCTGCACAACCCCGCTTTCATTCATCTTTACCACCTTAGGGGACTTTTCTCTTTCCATTACTTACTTATTATACAATATTAATTCTCCAAATTCTGTCATATTATGGAGATGCTGCAAATTATTTTTAACACTACCGTGTAACGGCGCAGGGCAAAAAAATACCCTGCACATTA
>DHPU01000047.1:25247-25517 GCA_002407935.1 Peptococcaceae bacterium UBA5356 | reverse complement strand
TTTTACTGTTAAACAGGCTGCTGAATCCCGGTTGGAAGCACTTAGGAGGCTTGGGAAGGGTAATTTGCATTTTGGTTCTTCTGCCGGCACCGTCATAGTTAAAGTTAGTCTTGATTCCTAGGACGTTTGTGGCTTCCGACAGTCTGTTGTCAGTATCAAAGGTGTATTGATTCAGCACTCTGTTTCCGTTGGTAATCTTGATGAGGTTACCTCTTTGGTCATATTCCATTGTGATCGATTGGTTTTGGGGTTTTTTACAGGGCATTTGTA
>DHPU01000047.1:0-25123 GCA_002407935.1 Peptococcaceae bacterium UBA5356 | reverse complement strand
CCTTGTATGTTAATGTTTGTCAATCTGTTTTGCAGGTCATATTGATAGTCACTGGCATCGATAAAGGTGCTGCAAACCCAGTTTTCTTTTCGGATACGGTTGCCGACGGTATCGTAGAAGTATTTTTCGGTGGTCTTGTTCGGTTTGGTTACTTCTGTAAGTTGGTTTAATCGGTTATATTTGTACTTAGTCAAGCCTTCGGTTTCGTCAAAGATGACGGCAAGTTCGTTGTTAAATTTATTTCTTTGTATTTTGGTCTTATTCCCGGCGGCATCAGCTGTTCGTTATTTCCAGCTTCAATGAGCAGATGTAATTTTTGAAGTCCACAGGTGAAAATTCTCTCGTTATAAGTTTCGGGAACTTAGGTTACTAATAATGTGGATATTTTTGATGAAAATCAAGAGCTAATAGCCAGGTTTACTGGAATGGGATATCGCAAATTTGTATGTTATAATCATATTATCAATATCGTAAAAAAATTAAAAATCAGTGTGGGGGTGAGTTTGATTATGGAGGAAAAGGCAATTGGCATGTTTAAGAAAATAATTGTACCGGTTTTAATTGTGGCGGTTGTAGTTGGCATTTGGGTGTATAAGCAGGCCGGGAAGAACGCAGCACGATCTGAGGTTAATGATGGAGTTGAATGGGCGCTGGATGTAACTGAGAATTTTGACTTTGCGGAAATAATTTCTGCCGGTTTGCCGGTAGTGATTGATTTTGGGTCTGATTCCTGTATCCCTTGTAAGGAGATTGCCCCGATCTTGCAAGAATTAAACACGGAACTACGAGGTAAGGCCTTAATCAAGTTTGTTGATGTGTGGAAAAATTCTCAAGCAGGGGAGGAATTCCCTTTCGAGATGATTCCTACGCAGTTCTTTTTTGATAAGGAGGGCAAGCCTTATGTTCCTAGTAAAGCCATGGCTGAGAAAAATAAATTTAAGCTGCATTTGCAGAAGGGGACAAAGAAACATAATTTTACTTCGCATGAAGGCGTGATGAGTAAGGAAGAGCTTTTAGCGGTGTTAGAGGAGTTGGGGTTGGATGATTAACCAGTGGCTGGAATTGCTTGGTGAATTAATCCTGCGTAATTTTTGGCTTGCCCCGCTACTTGCTTTACTGGCAGGGCTGTTGACTTCTTTTACACCCTGTTCATTGTCGACAGTTCCGCTGGTAATTGGTTATGTAGGTGGCTATGCCGGAAATGATCCCAAAAAGGCTTTCCGTTATTCCTTAGTGTTTTGCCTGGGAATGTCTCTCACGTTTACGGTGCTGGGGGTATGTGCTTCCTTACTGGGGAAGCTTTTGCAGGGTACAGGTTCTTGGTGGTATCTTTTGCTAGGGGTATTGATGGTTTTGATGACCTTGCAAATATGGGAAATTATCGATATCGTTCCTCAATCAACCGCTTTAAGCAAGCATAAAAAAAAGGGCTATCTCGGGGCAGCAATGGCCGGCCTCCTTGGCGGATTATTTGCCTCTCCGTGTGCTACGCCGGTGCTGATTGTCTTGTTGGCAATGGTTGCTGAAAAGGGAAATATCCTCTGGGGGATTCTATTGTTATTGCTTTATTCTTTGGGACATAGTTTTTTGCTATTAATTGCCGGAACTTCATTGGGCTTTGTGGGACAGCTTTCGTCATCAAAAAGGTTTAACAGGTACAGCCGGGTTTTTAAAATTGTCATCGGTAGTGTGGTGCTGCTTCTCGGTTTTTATATGTTTTATCTTGGTTTTTAGAGGAAAAGCAGGTAAACAAGAAGGGGGTATTCATTAATGGCGATTGCGGACAATTTTAAGACGATCTTGGAGCGACAGCAAGAGGTTGTTTCCAGTTTAAAAGCGGAAGTCAGTGCACTAGAGAAAAGTGATTTAGTTTCGGAAAATGATCTTTTAAAAGAGGAATTATCAGCAACCAAGACGGCTTTGGAGGCGGCGAACAGCAGTAGTTTACAACTAAGCGCAGAAAACAAAAATTTGCAAGAGGCTTTATATGAACAGATTTATAATGAGAAAATGGCGATACTACATACGGCTAATCGGAAGCTGGATCTCTACTTTCAGGCTCATCTTGAAGGCGAGTTAAACAGATTAACACAATTTGAGGTAGCGGCGAAAAAACGGATTGATGAAATGAGTACGACCCTGCAAGAAAACAGAGTAAATTTGGAAGATGAAATATATGAAAAATTAGAAGAATTAAAGAGCCTTTTAAATCAGAAGATTACGTTGGTGCGCGAAGAATTGGCTCAAAAAACAGGAGCCTTCAGCCGGAATAAAGAAGAGGAATTTGCGGCTTTAAGAGAGGGGCAGATTACGGAGAAAGAGTTAAAAGGGATTATCAAGAAAAACAATCTCGAGTCTTTTATCGGATTGAATATCATCAATAAAATAGGTGTATTTTTGTTGATGATTGGGGTGATTGCCGCTTCTCAATTTACCTATTTTAAGCTGCCGGATATTTTAAAAGGAATTTTTGCTTTTTCGGGCGGTCTGGTACTTTTAGTGGCAGGTGAGCTTTTAAATCGAAGAAAAGCCAATGTTTTTTCGCTTGGTTTGACTAGCGGGGGAATTGCCGTATTATATATCGCGTTAGCCCTTAGCTATTTTCAATTAGAAATATTGGAGATGTACCCGGCCTTATTTTTATGTATTTTAATTACGTTGGGTGCTTTTGTACTTTCACAGCGGTATAATGCACAGACGATAGCGGCGTTTGCCTTAATCGGCGGTTATTTACCGATTTTATCGATTGCGGGAAGTAAGCTATTAGTCTTTAGTGCGATGGGCTATTTTATTATTTTAAATCTTTTGGCGCTGCTGCTTTCGGTCAAGAAGAAGTGGCTAATTTCTTCCTTTATCGGCTTTACGTTAAATGTGGGGGCTTCCCTCTATATCATGGGGCTGATGTTCAGTGCGCGTAAGTATAATGCCTCCTTCGGAGTCTATGATTTAATTACATTAGGTTATCTTACTTTTGCCTTTGTTATTTATACTTTGATTCCTATTGCCGGTACATATTTTCGCGGGACAAAATTTAAGAACGCCGAGATTGTCTTGTTAGGGTTAAACACAGCTATTAGTGCCCTGCTGATGTATATAGCGTTTTATGTGCTAAGGTTAGAAGATTTTACCGGACTTCTCGCGCTGATTTTTGCGGTAATTTATTTATCCTTGGGTAAATTTATAGAAACTCGTTTGGTACAAGAAAAAAATGCCCAGGGGCTCTTTTATTTAACGGGTTTTACCTTTGTCGTGCTGATTATTCCCTTCCAATTCGGGAAGATGTGGTTATCACTGGGGTGGCTGGTGGAGGGGGTGGCGTTAGTCACTTATGGCATATTGAGAGAAGTCAAAGCATTTCAAAAAGCGGGTGTGGTTATTTCCGGCTTATGTCTGGCGGCGTTTCTGTTTTTTGATGTCTTAGGTGATGTGGAGTATTTATTTGCCTATAAATATTTTGCTATTACGCTGGGCAGTGTACTGATTTTGGCCGCGGCTGCCTATAAAAGATGTTTAGCCGGAAACGGAGTTAGCTTGTTTAAATACGGGACAGTCCTTAATGTATGGTTATTTATGATGTATATTATCAGTAAGCAATTGGCGGATGTTTTAGCCGAGTTATTTCGGAATAGCTATTGGCAGGCAGATTATTTGATTTTTGCGTTGATGATTATGGTTAGCTATTTGCTGGCTTATTTAATTCCCAGAATAAGTCTGCTTTCTGATTTTGTCATGAAGGGTATTTCGCTGGTGATTTATAGTGTGGCGCTTTTATCCTTATTCACTTTAAATGGGGGGAAAACACCGATACGCTGGTATTATTATGCTAATGAGCCTGTACCGCTAAGCCTGGAACTGATGGGTGCTTTAGTGCTGATAATTATTGGGCTGCTCTCCATTTTAGCGCTGCGGGATTTGGTTCTATGTTTGGTATTGGAACGAAAATTAGGGGTGGAATGGTATCCGCTGGTGATCTCCGCTTATTTTGTGTTAATTTTAACGCAATGCCTAATTACCCAGTATCATTTAGCATTTACCAATGCGGTAATCAGTATTATTTATGTAGTGACGGCTTTATCTTGGATTATTCTCGGTTTTGTCCGGCGGTACGCTTTGATTAGGCGTTTTGGTCTTGCTTTGGCTATCTTAGCTGTTGCGAAGCTGTTTTTGCTGGACCTTTCGTTTTTATCCCAAGGCGGAAGGATTATTTCCTATTTTTCCTTTGGGGTCACTTTACTGGCGATCTCTTTTGTTTATCAGTATTTTCAAAGAAGATTAGAAATTAAGGGAGAGGTAATGCCGAATGAGCCAAAGATCAATCTGTAATTCGTTTGGATTTGTGCGGTTAATATTGCTGCTGTTGCTGTCAGCACTGCTGCTGTTTTGCTTTCCGGCTGTTGCTGCGGATTTTTCCGGCAGTGCGGAAATGGAAAATAAGGGGGATAAACAGTACAAAGCGATTAGATTGTTACCGGAGATTTATCATCACACCAAAGCCGATTTAGCGGATCTGCGAATTTATGACTGCGATAATCAGGCTGTGCCGTATTTCATACATCGTTTTTCTCCGTATACTACGGAAACAAACAAGACTTATCAAATGAAGCTAATCAATTCTTTTGTGAAGGGGGAAGATTTTTATTTGGATTATGCGTTCAAAAATCCTCTTCCGAATAAAGATATTTTGGCCACTTCCCTCGAGGTCACTACGAATAATAACGGGTTTGCCAAACAGGTAGAGTTATGGGGCGGCTATGATAATCAAAACTGGGAAAAGATTAAGAATGATTATTTATACCGGGTGGAAGGCAATCAGAAGCTGGAAATCTTCTTTGGGGCAGAGGCGAAAAAGTATACGCATTATCGTTTTAAAATCGCTAACAATTTAGAGAAGCTTACTTTTAACGCGGTTGTTTTAAACTATAACAACAGTACGCTGCATAAAGAAAATTTTACAGAGATACTTACGCCGTCTTTTACGACAGAGGAAAAAGAACAGAAGACGCTGGTCAAGATCGCGGATCTAAAAAATTTAAAGTTAGACAGTATTACCCTTGAAACCGATAGTACGTTTAAACGAAGGGTTGTTTTTGAGAATAGGTATGATAAAATTTTGTATAACTTAAACTTTCAAAATACGGTTTATCAAGATACCGCCATTCCTCTGAATTCATTTGTCGCGCAAACGGATCCGGCAGTGCTGGTTATTGAAAATAACGATGATCAACCGATTGAAATTAAGCGGATTATTGTCAAATATATTGTCGATGAAGTGGTTTTTGCCGGAGGTAAAGGCGGTAACTTCATTTTAAAATTTGGCAATAAAGAGATAACCACACCGCCAAGCTATGATCTTGTTAATTTTCAGGAGCAGATTATTAAGGAAGGGTATGATCTGCTAAGTATGCAGGATCTTCAAATAGAAGCAAATCAGGATGAAGAACGAGAGCAGAATAAACGCGTGCAGAATAATTATAAAATGTTGTTTAATGTTGTTATTGTAGTTGTGGCGGTGGTGCTCGGGATTATTATTCTTTTAAAATTAAAAAAAGTTAAGTAAAACATTATTTGTAGCATTTGCAGAAATATATTGTATACATGGAGAGAAGGTATAGTACTTTTGAAAAAAATATTGTATAGTAAAAAAATGAGTTGGTAACTTGCGGATGGGTATATGGTAAAATCTGGATGAAGAAAAAGGGAGGAGTTTTTATGGGCTTCAATGAAGCAGCAGCATATCAAATAAAGAGAGCTATTAAATTGTTAGGCTTAGATGATGAAACAACCCAAGCTGTGTTAGAGCCAAGAAGAGCCTTAGAGGTTACTTTCCCAGTAAGAATGGATAATGGACGGGTTAAGAATTTTAAAGGATATAGGGTACAGCATACAGATGTACTAGGACCGGCCAAAGGGGGTATTCGTTTTCACCAGAACGTAGACTTTAATGAAGTAAAAGCACTTTCTACTTTAATGAGTATCAAGTGTTCGGTGATAGGTCTGCCTTATGGTGGAGGCAAAGGCGGCGTAACTTGCAATACCAAGGAAATGTCGGAAGGGGAATTAGAAAGAGTTAGTAGAGGATATATTCGGGCAATTGCACAATTTATTTCCTCCGATAAAGATGTTCCTGCACCTGATATGTATACCAATTCGAAAATTATGGGTTGGATGATGGATGAATTTGCTGTAATTAAACAATATAGTGATTTTGGCGTTATTACAGGAAAGCCCTTAAGTATTGGCGGTTCAGTGGGAAGAAGCAGTGCTACGGCCAGGGGCGGGTATTTTGTTACCAAAGCGGGCTGTGAAAAAGAAGGGATTTCTTTAAAGAAAGCCAAAATATGTATTCATGGATTTGGAAATGTGGGCGGTCATGCCGCTAATATTTTTGCGGCGGAAGGAAGTAAAGTAATTGGGATTGCCGATTCCAGTACGGCACTTTATGATCCGCAGGGAATTAATGTTCAATTAGCGGGAAGAATTAAAGCCGAGACAGGCTCATTAAAGGATTATCCGCGAGGGCAAAAAATAACTCCCGAGGAGCTTCTTATCAGTGAATGTGATATTTTAGTTCCGGCTTCGATGGAAGAAGTGATCAATAAAGATAATGCTTCTTTGATTAAAGCTAAACTAATTGCGGAATTAGCTAATGGGCCAATCACACCGGAAGCGGATGCTTTGCTGACGAAAAAGAACATCATTATTTTACCGGATATTTTAACTAATGCCGGGGGAGTTACTGTCAGCTATTTTGAGTGGGTTCAGAATAGAATGGGTTATTACTGGACGGCGGCTGAAGTCGAGGAAAAACTAGAAAAGGCGATGTATAAAGCCTATGAGGATATTTATAAATTTAAGCAGGAACATACTTGTGAGGATTACCGCGTAGCCGCCTTTGCGATTGCGATTCAAAGAATTGTGCAGGCAATGAAAGACAGAGGCTGGGTCTAAAAAACATTCCGTATATGGGTATATATACGGAAGTTTTTTAGACTACTTATGTGTTATCCTCCAATTTTCATCATATACTACTACGCAAGTTCATACCTTGTGTTTTTACCGTTACCTAATTTATGAATAACTTTTTTGTTTGTAAGTTGTTTTAGTAGTTTAACTGCCATTGGTTGGGAAACAGATAAACTTATTTCTATATCCTTACGGACGAGAGTATCTTTTTCCCTAAACAGATCTATTATTGCCTGCTCATTTTCTGTGAGTAATAGATCTGGATTGACTGTATCTGTTGCATAATTTGTGTTCGGTAATGTAATTTTGAAGGCATTATCGGAAACCTCAATTTTAGGCTTTACCGTATAATTTGCATAGCAATCTGTTATTTTTGGAATGCCAGTTCCAAAAGCTTCTATTAAGTGCAAGCGGTAGAAGATATTGGCGAGATATTTATTTCTCAAGATAGACACTCCTAGCATAATATCATTATAGGATACGCCTTTTACAAGTCCCCCCAGAGATACAAATTCG
The DNA here is from genome assembly GCA_002407935.1 of Peptococcaceae bacterium UBA5356. GTDB lineage: Bacteria > Bacillota > Peptococcia > DRI-13 > DTU073 > UBA5356. Next base: position 17,644 of record DHPU01000047.1, on the reverse strand, counting down.
ATACGGTCATCGAAAAAACTAATAAGTGTACTGCCGCTAAAAGAATAGTCTCTGTGGATAAGTGCATTCAACAAAGCTTCTCGTACTGCTTCCGGTGGGTAATCACGCATATCGATTCTTTTTAAGCCTTCAAATTCTGCTCGGGTACGGTTATAGCGGTCAATAAATGCAAACGCATCTTGTAACTGTAATAAAAGAGAACCCGTAAATTCATATCTATCTTTAAAAATTGTTTTTGTGCAACCTTCAAACACAGCGAGTTTTATTGTGTGCACACATTGGTCTGACAAAAGCAGTGCAAGGTTACTGTACACTCCATCCGTATTAATAAGATGGAGTGTTTTCTTTTGTGGTAAATCAAATTTTATACCTGCTTCCTTAAATTCTTTTTCCGTGATCTTAAAAGAAAGCTCCTGTTTTAAAGAACGTATTTCCTCGTAGTTTTCGCCACCGGTTTCTTTAATCATTCGTAAAATTGCCGTTTCAGTTGCGGGAACGGTTGAAGAGCCCTGACGCACATAAACGCCTTCTGGGCGAATCCCTTTGCCCGCTAAATAGTACGGACAAGCTGTACCTTTCTGGACATTAATCACCACAGTTAAAATTCCATTAATTTCTTCAATGTTACAGGAAGTAAACAAAGTAATATCTGGTTTAATTGCATCACGAATAGCGTTGGTAACCTTCAAGATAGTTTCGTCAATATTTGAGACTCCAATTGGAGTACCATCATTTTCTACACCAAGATAAATTTTTCCGCCATTTGTATTAGCAAAAGCGATCACAGTTTTTTTAATATCATCGACATATTCTTTTTTAAACTCGGTTGTTAAATTTTCTGAAAGCATCACGCTAACACCTCTCTCTACCATTCTAATACCTTCTGATACGTTCTAATACATTCTAATACATTCTAATACAACAGATTCTCCTTGTCAAGGCAAAGAGGTGTTTTAATGAAATATATACCGGAACAAGGAGATATTATATTTTTAGAATTTACCTCTCAAGCAGGGCATGAACAAAGCGGGAAAAGACCGGCACTAGTTGTTAGTAATAACACGTATAACCAATTCACTAATATGGCGATGGTATGTCCTATTACTAAAAAGAACTAAAACAACAGGAGTTATAATGTGTGAGCAGGTTAAAGCGTTAGACATATATGCACGAAATGTATCTTTTTATGAAAAAGCACCAAAGGAGATTTTAGAAGAAGTAATAGATATTTTAATAGGATTTGTGGAATTTGAAGCTTTGCAAAGAGCAAGCGAATAAATAAAGCGGACACAATATGACGATTAATATCGTTACATAATGTCCGCTAAGTATGTGAGTATGTGGAAGATAATTATTTTTTGGAGAGAACGGTTTTAATCATTACGCCGGGCAGGTTGCCTAGTTTACCGGCCATTGCTCCTATTTCATCTGTAGTGCCATCCATAACAATAGAGATGACATTGACGTTTTTTTCTTTGTAAGGAATGCCCATTCTTCCCACAATGATTTCACCATATTCACTTAAAATAGCATTAACCTTCGGGACACTTTCTTTGTCCTCGATTAAAATGGCGGTGACACCGATTCTTTTTTCAGCGGTTTTCTTTTCCATGAAAAAAACTCCTTTCTAATTTAATTTTTTAAACTCCTTGTTTCTTATTAAAGGCAAAGAAAAGCATAACAAAGCATAACAAAGCATAACAAAGCGGAGGTGAGAGGTAAATGCTTAAAAATGAAGGTCTCTTTCGCCTTTCTCGAGTCTCCGGAGGTAACTTGTGGTTGTTTCACGCACTTTGTTCTTAGGAATTTCTTGCAGAGACTGAGCAATTATTTTTTCACCCATTTCCTTTAATTCTTCATCGGCATAATCAAGGAGAAATTCCTTAAAGGTGAGAATGGCATTAGGTAAGCAGACATTGTGGATTTGCCCCGATTTGGCGAGCGGCATGAACCTTTCTCCGGTGCGGCCTTCTCGATAGCAGGCTGTACAGTAACTGGGGAGATAGCCGGACTTGCATAAGCCTTTTAGGACATCCATTGGCGACCGCTGATCTTCAACTTTAAATTGAGCGGTATCTTTGCTTAAGTCTCCTTCCAGTTCTTCTTTGTAGCCGCCTACTCCGGTACAGGAACCGGCACTGACTTGGGAAATGCCCAGCTCCAGTACTTCACTGCGGAATTGGGCGCTTTCTCTGGTGGAAAGCAACATGCCGGTGTAAGGAACGGTGAGTCTTAACACGGTCACGATTTTCTTAAACTCGGTATCATTAACCAGATGGGGGAATTTTTGCAGGTCAATTCCTTTCGCAAATCTCATTCTGGGTACGGAGATGGTATGAGGTCCTACGCCATAGGTGCTATCCAGATGTTCAGCATGCATGATCATGGCAATAGTATCGTATTGATGATCATAAAGCCCATAAAGAACCCCGATTCCTACATCATCAATACCTGCCTGCTGTGCCCTGTCCATCGCGGTGGTATGCCATTCATAGTTATGCTTGGGTCCACGGGGATGGAGTCTTTCATAAGTGGGTTGATGGTATGTTTCTTGGAAAAGGACATAGGTACCTATTCCGGCCTCCTTCAGCCTCCGATAATTTTCAACCGTGGTTGCGGCAATGTTGACATTAACCCTGCGGATTGCCCCATTGTCAAATTTTAGAGAGTAGATAGTCTTGAGGCAGTCTAGGATATAGTCAAGGGGACAGTTGATATCATCTTCCCCCGCTTCCAAAGCCAGTCTTTTATGCCCGAGTGATTCGAGGATCCGAATTTCCTCTTTTAGCTCCTCCATGGATAGTTTTTTTCTGGTCATCTTTTCGTTACAATGCTGGTAGCCACAGTAGACACAACTGTTGACACAATAGTTGCTTACATATAGCGGCGCAAAGAGAACAATTCTTTTTCCATAAATAGTTTCCTTAATGTGTTTGGCTGTTTTAAACATTTTTGCCAGGGTTTCTTCATCGGTAATGTGGAGCAGGACAGCGGCTTCTCTGTGAGTTAGACCTTTAGCTGCATGCGCTTTGGTCAGCAGTTCCTCTACATATTTTTTGTCTTTTGCTTTTTCCTTGCCGTACTCCAACGAAGCAAGTATTTCTGCATCATTGATAAATTCGGCGGCTTTGTATTCCGGATACTCTTTCATAATGAAAACCTCCTCGTTTTTTTGCTAATTATTTCAAACTTTTATTTATACAGAATATAGGCGGGATATAGGTGATGCCTTTGTAAACACGGGGCATTTTTGGTGGGCTAAGGATTAATAATGATGGCGTCCCCTCTGGAGGCAGCTACGGTTAGACCGAAGCTGCGGATATATGCCTCTACCGCCTGTCTTTCCTCAGCCAGGCTTTTTTCCTCTTGGAAAGGATGGGGATAGATTTCATATAGCTTTCGATAGGAGAATGGTTCCACTTTTCGCATAATTACATTAGCTCCGGCCGAAAAGGCCGTGGTGTTCGCAGCGACTTCCAGAGCGGTGGTGGTAGGCAGATGGGTTCTTTTGAGGATTATTCTGGCTAGGGCTACGGCTTTGAGCGTTAAAGAAGCGGAACCGGCGTTTTCTCTCCCAAGGCAGGTAGCGGGATGGGGAAGGAAGGGACCAATACCGGCCATTTCTACGTCAAGTTTCTTTAGAAGTAATAAATCTTGGGCAATCGTTTCCCAGGTTTGTCCCGGCAGTCCAATCATAAACCCACTTCCCGTTTGGTAACCAAGGTTTTTCAACCAGTGAAGGCATTCCACTCTTTTATCCAGAGAAGAGTGGGGGTGCAGCTGTCGATAGAGATGGGGGTCTGCTGTTTCATGCTTTAAAAGGTATCTGTCTGCACCATCCTTTTTCCACTGGGCATATTCGGCATATTCCCTTTCCCCAAGGCTGAGAGTAATAGCCAGGTCACCAAGCCGTTTGATTTTTTTGATTAGATAGGAGAGCACATCCTTGGTGTAGTAAGGATCCTCACCGGATTGCAAAACCAGGGTTCGGTAACCGACCTGATAAGCTTCTCGTGCAGAGGTGATAATTTCATCCGGTTCCATTCGGTAGCGGCACATCTTGTTGTTTTGCCGCTGCAAACCACAGTATAGACAATCACAACGGCAATAATTGGAGAATTCAATGATTCCCCGGAGATGAACCTCGTTGCCACAGTATTTTTGGCGGACTTCATTAGCTTTTAGGAAGAGAGCTTGCAACTGAGCAGGGTCATCAGCTTGCAGAATTTCAACAAGCTGGGGGATGCTTATTTCCGCTGCATTATTAAGTTTGGCCAGTTGATCAATTACAGCTCTAGCTCTGTTTAGCATGGCAACCTCCTGAATGAATGGAATAAAAAAGCTTCTCCGTCAAGAGAAGCTTTTTGTATTCAAGAAATATCCAGTGAATAAGAATACAAATATGAAACTTCCCTTTTTACGCGGATTTCCTTTACAAAACGGATTTTCCTTGTAATTAGGTAAGAAAATTTAATTAATCTCCTGCTTCGGTTTGCACCAAAACAACAGAATTGAATTGCTTGATAATTTTGCTTGATGAGTATATTCTACTAGAAAAAAGGGGGTCTGTCGAGAGCAAAAATAAGATTATGTCAATAAATAAGATTATGTCAGTGAATAAGATTACTTTTATCGATTATTTTAAGAAGAGTTTTGTGTTGAAGGAGGGATTTATCGTGAGAATGTGGAAATAGTACATACAATAGAGAAATGGAAAAATATTGCGGAGTTATACAAACCGGAGAAGGGAGTTTTTTATGCGAGAAGGTCAAACAATTTGGTTAATAGATGCTGCCTATTTATTTAATGCACAACGATCAGCAGGGGCGGATTATATTTTTGATTATTTGAAGTTAAAAAACAGGTTAGAAAAGAGGGGGCAAATCAGTAGGGTTTATTATCTAAACTCTTCACAGAATCCCCCCAATGATAATCAAAATGGGTTTCATTCCTGGTTGAAAACGGCCAGACCCGATGGGCCACAGTTTATAGTGAAGTTATATAAATTAAAAGAAGAAGAGTATAAATGCCCGCATTGTAAGGAAACTTTTAATTGTCAGGTACAAAAAGGGGTAGATGTAGGGTTGGCCACGTTAATTGTTAAGCTAGCACATCAGGAAAATTATGACAATTTAATTCTTTCGACCGGAGATGGCGATTTGGAAGATTCAGTAGCCCATGTCAAGGAGTATTTGCAGAAAAGAATTGAGTTGTGCGTGTTCCGAGGAGGGGTATCGCCGGATTTACAGTCATATGCCGATTATATTTATTGGATCAATGACTTCGCTCAGGAAGTGGCTAAATAGGGAATTAAGAAAAGAAGTGAAGAGGGGCATCTAAGAGGGAACGGAGGAAAAATGCTTAGACGAACAGATTGAATAATTCCCGGTTCCCATTGACCACGGTATATTGGAAGCCTTTGCTTTGCATTCTTTTAATCAAGACGTGATAATCCTCTTTTTTATTAACTTCAATTCCTAATAGGACAGGGCCTTTTTCCTTGTTGGTTGATTTGGTGTATTCAAAATGGGTAATATCATCATGTGGCCCTAAAATATCTACGACAAATTCGCGGAGAGCACCGGGCCGCTGCGGCATACTTAGAATAAAGTAATGTTTGAGTCCCTCATACAGGAGGGATCTTTCTTTTATTTCCTGCATCCGTTCAATATCATTATTACCGCCGCTGATTACACAGACCACGTTTTTCCCTTTGATTTTCTCCCGGTAAAAATCGAGGGCGGCAATCGGTAAAGCTCCGGCCGGTTCGGCTACAATCGCATTTTCGTTATAGAGCTCCAAAATGCTCGTACAAACCTTTCCTTCCGGGACTACGACGATATCATCAAGGACATTTTGACAGATCGTAAAGGTAAGATCCCCAACCCGCTTGACGGCAGCCCCATCCACAAATTTATCCACGGTTTCCAGAGCGACGACCTTTTGCTGCTCCAAGGATTTTTTCATGGAAGCGGCTCCTTCGGGTTCTACCCCAATGATACTTGTAGCAGGGCTGATATTTTTGATATACGAACCAATGCCGGCAATGAGCCCGCCTCCGCCAATTGTGGCAAAAACATAATCGGGGGCAGTTACACTTTTGTTCATAATTTCGATGCCTACCGTTCCTTGACCGGCAATGATTTGCGGATCATCAAAGGGATGAATAAATATTTTGTTTTCCTTTTCGCAGCATTTTTTAGCCTCGCAGGAAGAATCATCAAAAGTATCACCGATTAACACCGTCTCCACATATTTACCGCCAAAGCGCAGGACTTGGTTTAGTTTCTGGCGCGGAGTAGTGGCCGGCATGAAGATTTTCCCGGGAACCTGTAGATAACTGCAAGAATACGCCACGCCTTGGGCATGGTTGCCTGCACTGGCACATACGACTCCGTTTTTGAGGACGTCGAAGGGATAACTTTGCATCAGATTAAAGGCGCCCCGGATTTTAAAGGAGCGGACGACCTGTAAATCCTCTCTCTTTAAAAAGACATTACACTCATATCTTTCCGATAACACGTCATTTTTCTGTAAGGGCGTTTTCTGAATGACTCCTTTTAAGGCTTGATTAGCTTTAATCAGGTCTTCCATGGGGATGCTTTTTATTTTTGGCACATTATTCATTTTATTTTTTCTCCTTTTCTTTAAACTTAAGACTTTAAATAAAGCATTAAAAAACTTTAAATAAAAAAACTCCCGTTCTTAAGATACATAAATGTATCCTAAGGACGAGAGATTATCCCCGTAGTACCACCTTACTTTCCGGCAGATTCACACCTGTCGGTTCTGCGAGTCGGGAGCAGGGTCTTGCTGGCTCCGAACCCCGGCCATATAACGGTGGCCATTTACTATGCCTATGTATTGGCATAGTCCCCGGCAGGAGTTTACTCGGATGCAACGGATCCTTTCAACTTGCAGTTCAGGAGTGATTAGGAATATCCTTTTATCACCGGTTTTCAGCTGTCCCCGATTCTCTGTAGATAAAAATGTGATATTTTTCTCTCCCTCAAAACTTTTCAGCATATGGAAATATTTTTTTAATTACCATTTATCATACCTAGTGATTTTTAGAAAGTCAAGGGAAAAAATTTTTGAATTTATTAATGAAATTTTTTTATGACACGAAAACATTTGTAGCACGGGTACGAAAATTAAACTTTACTTTTTTCACCAGTTAAAAAATGCAGGCTATTGTGAAGACAGAAAGAACGATTATATCAAGCTGGTGACGGAAATGGCGCGGGCTTATTCCTGGTGTGCAACTACGGAGACGGCCAAAGCCTGAACTTGGAAGTCGGTTTTCATAAATAAATATGTTGCCGTTTATGCAGAGGCAAGATTTGGAATGAAGGAATTAATGGTTTAGGGGTTTACGCAATAATGATGTCGGGGATGGAAAAAATCGATATCTTTTGTGGAAATTATATGCTTTAATAGGGTATAATTTAATTAATCTATTAGTCATACAGAAAAGAGGTGCTTCTTATGAGTATGGCGGAAGAATTATTAAAAAGTTTTGAAGAATTGCCTGAAGATAAAAAAAGACAGGTTATTGATTTTGTCGAATTTCTTAAAGTAAAGGAAAGTAGAGAATTATTCGATATGATGGATGATATAATTGAAAAAAACAAAAGCGCCTTAAAGGAGCTTAGTTAATTATGAAAACAATTTCTTTAAGTGATATCATCATTTTTCATGAGAAAATTGTAAAAGCTACTGGTGGTAGTAATGGGGTAAGAGATTTTAGATTGATTGAAAGTGCTTTATTCAGTGCATTTATTACTTTTGATGGTAAAGATTTATATAAGAATACAGAAGATAAAATTTCTGCTATTACTTTTAGCCTTATTAAAAACCATGGTTTTGTTGACGGGAATAAGAGAATTGGTGTAGCTGTTATGCTTTTACTCCTTAATTTGAATAATATTAATATTAGTTATTCTCAAGAAGAGCTTGTTAAGCTTGGATTAGAAATAGCAGATGGAACTATAGAAATTAAAGAAATAAAGAAATGGATTATTAATCACAGAATATGACAGTATTGGAAGGAGCAGAGTTAACTGCTCCTTCGCCTGTAAGCTCAGGGACGTCAGGAACAAGACGCCGTTAGGATGAAATTGTTACTATGACTTGACGTTCTCCATTGGTTGCCGGTTTACTCATTGCATCTGTCTTCTTATTACGTTATAATTTAGCTAATTGTACATATTATTGTCAAATCTTAAAGCAAATTGCGGGGGGGTTGGGTTTGGATAAAAAAATATATGACCTGTGCATGAAAAACATTTTGCATTTCTTTGGAAAAAGTGGAAAAGAGTATGATGACCCGTTGTATAACAGGCTTATTTGCTCTGTAGAGGCTATCCTCGGCGATACAGGTAAATTGGATGTTAATGGAATACCCATCTGGCCTTTGAGCAGTATTTTTAATCTGCTTAATCAGAATGGGACATCCTTGCAATATGATCCATTCCCGCAAGACGAAATTCCTTACCCCAAGTCCTCGGTAATTATTGACGACATAAAATGGCAGGAGCAGAAAACAATCTTTTTAGACAGCCTCGCTGCTCTGCCCTCAAATGAAGCAGGTCTTAATCATGCTTTAGATTTATCCGCTGATTTATTTTCATATAGCTCCTATGAATCCAAAGATAAAAGCAACTATGTCTCACTCGCCGATTACCTTCAATTTAGCACTTGCCTTTGTGCGAATATTTTTCAATATTTTCAGGAGAATAATCCCACCAATTTCGCAGCGGAATTAAGCGACAAACTCGCTTGGCCAAAGAATAAAGAACAGTTTCTTGCCCAAAATATCTTTCTCCTGTGTTCCTGTGACTTTTCCGGTATTCAAAAATTTATTTATACCATTTCCGGAAAAGGGGCGTTAAAATCCTTGCGAAGCCGTTCCTTTTACCTGGAAATGCTCTTAGCGCACGTTTTAAACAGTCTTTTGTCCGAACTTGGGCTGCCCGGAGCCAATTGTCTTTATACAGGGGGCGGTCATGCTTATTTATTACTCCCCAATACGCCCCGTACGCTTCGGGTGTTGGAGAGCGGTTTCCACAATGTCAACGATTGGTTGTTGCAGCATTTTGCCAACTCCCTGTATCTTGCATATGGTGTTACCGCTTATTCCGCCCATGATTTAGGTGGCAGTTCGGATCTTTTCCGGCGACTCGCCGTTAATTTGTCCGAGAATAAACTTAACCGTTACGATTTACAGCAAATTAAGATGTTGAATACCCAAAATGATATCTCCCATAGCCGGGAATGCCGTATCTGTTCAGGCAACATCGAAAATAAAGCTCAGGAGCAAGAGGACGAGGAGCTTTGCTCTTTTTGCCGAGATTTTATTAATATCTCCGCTGCAATATCTGCTGAAGAATTGTTAATCGGTGTATTTTCGGCAGGATTTAAAGATGCGAATCTCAAAAAAATCAGCATTAAAGAGCCGGAACAGATTCCCTTATTGCGGTTACCGGCGCTTGATGCTTCCACAGCTTATCTTTGCTTTCTAACCCCTGCCGTTGTCAGAAAACTGCAAAGCATTCCGGACAGAGCCAATGGTTTCCAAATATATTTCAGAAAAAAACACGATAACTACAATAAACAAACCACCGGCAACAAACCAATAAGCGGCAGCAAAGCACCGGATAAATACACCCCAATAATCGGGCGGGAAATTGCGTTCTGTTCTTATGCGTATCAATTAGACAACCAAACTGCCACTTTTGAACAATTGGCTGATTCTTCCGAGGGGATTGAACGAATCGCCATAATGAGAGCCGATGTGGACAATCTGGGCACCGTTTTTCTGCAAGGTTTTGCGCAAGTGTCGCATTCCTTAATGTATACGATGGCGCTTTCCAAACAGCTGTCCTACTTTTTCAAAGAATACCTTCAATACATCTTAAAAACCGCCAATTGCGGTATTGAACACTTTCGTTTATCCCCCAAGCCGCCGCAAGCGAAAAAAGTGGTGGTGGTTTATTCCGGCGGGGACGATATGTTTATAGCCGGGGCCTGGAATGACGTGATCGAAACAGCGGTAGATTTGCAGCACAGTTTTGCCAAATTCACCGCTAATGCACTTACTTTTTCGGCTGGTATCGGTCTTTTTGAAACAAAGTACCCTCTTTATGCAATGGCACAAGAAACACAACAACTAGAGGACTTTGCTAAATCCCTTGATGAAAAGAAAAATGCCGTTGCTCTTTTCGGAACAACGATCACCCAAAACGAGGACGGCAATTATCACATGGCAGCAACCCATACATACAAATGGGATGAATTTATTCAAAATGTAATAGGCGAGAAGTTTCGGCAATTGCAACACTATTATGCAAACACCGCAAAATTCCAAAGTGCTAATGGCAATACGTTTTTATATCGACTTAAAACCTACATTGAAGAAATAGAAAAAAACCCCCAAGAAAGAATTAATATTGCCCGTTTCGTTTATTTGCTTGCTCGCTTAAATCAGGTGAGTAAAAATGAGCAGGATCAAATTCTCTATTCTGATTTTTCTTCACGCATGGTTTCTTGGATTACAAACAGCAAAGACAGGAAAGAACTTTTAACCGCGATTACTATTTATGTGTATTTAATCAGGGATAAAAAAGAAAGAAAGGAGACGAGTAGCGGATGAGCAAACAGTCATTCAATAATTTCGCTGATTTTGGAAAGAGCTGGGGCTTGACTCCCCCGACTCACAAGAACAGCAATAACAAAATCCCACGAAAAGAACCTTTGTCCGGTGGTACTACAGTAACCAAAGAACCTCCGGAATTCTTCCGGGAAGATGCAGACTATGTCGCTATCGCCGAACAAAAAATCAAGCTGGTAGGCAGCCCAGACAGACGTAACCCGGCAAAATTAAACTTTGGCAAAATGTCAACTTCAAAAATACGCAATATCTTAGCGATGATCAACGAGATTTACAATGAGGTGATTTTTTCTAACGGTGATTTCTCCGCCCAAACTGCGGAAAGAATCCGTTATACGAAAATCAGGCTTGTTTACGAATCAGGTCGGGAATCGGACGTCAAACGTTTTTCCGATATCACGGGGATTATTGACGCACTTGATTTCATAGGTAACAGCAGAAAACGTTTTATTCGGTATGCCCGATATATGGAAGCTCTTGTAGCTTATCACCGTTTTTATGGCGGAGATGGACTATAACTGGTGGGAAGAGGAGGAAAAAGATGTACGGTAAATTAAAAATAACGGCAAAGATGCATGTCCTTACGGGATTGCATATTGGCGGCTCAAGTGTTTATTCCCCGATTGGTGCGGTTGATTCTCCCGTTGTACGGGATATGAAAACACAACTGCCGATTCTCCCGGGGACCAGTATTAAGGGAAAATTAAGAACACTCATGGCTCGTAATTTAAGTAATACTTATGTGCTTAATCATCATGATGATGATCCGGAAATCGTCGCCAGACTGTTCGGAACACCCCAAAACAAAGCGGCAGTGCCAACCCGCCTGCAATTTGCCGATTGCTTTATCCTTAATGCAGAGGAATTGCGGGAAATTGGCTATACGGAAGTAAAATTTGAAAACACCATTCAACGTCTCACGGCTGTCGCCATGCCGCGCCAGATTGAAAGAGTCATCAGAGGTACGGTATTTGGTTTTAATGTAATCTACGATATTGTAAAGGATGACGAAATTACAGCCGATTTGCAAAACCTGGCCGAAGGGCTGAAACTACTGCAAATGGATTATCTGGGCGGGCACGGAACGAGGGGTTACGGAAAAGTTGCTTTCAGCGACTTTACGATTACAGCGATAGGCAATTGTATAGAAGCCGATAAAGTAGAAAAGCTCAGTTCTATTCTAAAGGAAGTGGAAAACGGTGCACTATTATCTGTATAAATTAAGGTTTACCTCTACCTTGCATATTGGCAACGACTCCGGGCAGGACAACCTTGCTTCTGCCGAATATACCATTCATTCGGACACCTTGTTTTCCGCTTTGTGTATTGAAGCGTTAAATAACGGCGGAGAAAAATTGCTGCAACAAGTCTATACGGTATTTCAAAACGGACAAGCTGTTCTTTCCGATGCTTTTCCGTTTCGCCGAGATGAGCTTTTTCTGCCTAAACCGATTTGGCAGCAAAAGGCGCATGCTCAAACCGATCCCCGGGAACGGAAACTATACAAAAAGTTGAGTCTATTGCCGCTTTCCCTGTTTAAAAACTACATCTCTGCCTCGGAAACTGTTCCTTTTGATGTCCATAAAGCTACTGCTCTTTTGCAGGATCTTTTCTTTTATGAGCAGCGTCAGTGTGTAGCCATTACCGGGCAAGAAGAAACTCAACCATATTTTATTGGGGGCGTGGTCTTTAATGATGACTGTGGCTTATATCTAATTGCCGGTTGCGCAAATAATGAGATAAAACAGCGGCTTGATGGCTTGCTGCAAAGCTTAGCGAGCAGCGGCATCGGCGGCAAAAGAAATGTCGGTTTTGGTCGGTTTAACCTTGATAATGCTCTCGCTTTGGCGGAAACAGCTAATCCCTCTTTACAGATGCTTGAGGCACTTTTAAAAGAGCAAAATTCCGCAGCATATATGACGCTGAACACGTCATTGCCTGAAAAGGATGAACTTAGCGGCATTATTCCGGGGGCGCGCTTTTTGCTTTGCCGCAGGGGCGGCTATGTCCAGTCAAACGTTCCTCTTAATGCCCCTCTAAAGAAAAAAAGCCTATTTGCTTTTGCTCCGGGCTCCTGTTTTACGAAGACTTATCATGGAGCGATTTATGATTTGTCTTGTGGCGGTCAGCATCCTGTTTATCGTTACTTAAAGCCTTTATTTATGGGGGTGCCTTCATGAGTTATTTAGAACAGTACACCTTACAGTTGCATACTCTTTCCCCTCTTTTTATCGGTTCCGGGGAAAGCCTGACCAAAAAAGAATATCTTTTTATTCCGCAGAAAAGGCTGATTATCTTTCCGGAGCCGCATAAACTTTTTAATCTGCTCGAACGAAAAAAGCTCTTAAACGCCTATGAAGATTTTATCTTGGGCAATCAAAAAGACTTATATGTTTGGTTAACCAGTCAAAGAACCACTGAGGATGAAATAGCTTCGCTACAGGCATACGCCGTCCATGCGGGAAACGCGATGGACACGGCCACAGCAACCAACCTCACCGGGATCCAATTTTTTACCAAGGATCCTTGTAACCGGCCATATCTACCGGGCAGCAGTGTCAAAGGGGCTTTGCGTACAGCTTTGCTTGCTCTGCTGATGACCAATAAAAATCACGATAGTCTTTATGCGGCTTTTGCTGAATTAATTCGGCAGAGATATACCAGAAACATCTTCAGCCAGGAAACGAAAAATCTTGAATCGGAATATTTGCACACCCTGAATCTGCGGGACAAAGACAATAAATCGGTACCTCAAAATAATGCTGTTAATTCTCTTATGAAGGGCATCCAAATCAGTGATAGCAAACCACTTAGCCACAACACCTTGACGGTCTGTGCTAAAATTGATTATAACGTCAACGGACAATCGAAAAAAAATAATATTGCTAGGGAATGTTTAAAGCCGGGTACAGTCGCCGAGTTTTCTTTTACACTTGATACACAAATATTAAAAACGGCAGGGCTTAATACAGAGGCGATTCTACAGGCTATCCGTACTTTTTATACATTGCAGAACAAATATTTTCTTAGTAAATTTACGCCTCCTTCAACCTTGGACAAGACTGAGAGCAACGGATACGAACTATTCTTAGGCGGCGGCACGGGCTTTGTTTCCAAAACTATTATTTATCCAATGTTCAAAGAAAGGGGGGTATCTTTTTCCTCCCACCTGTTGCAAAGGCAGTTTCCTAAGCATTTTCACGATCAAGATACGGAGCAGGGAGTAAGTCCGCATATGCTAAAATGTACCCGTTACGACAATAAAATTTATCTGATGGGTAGATGTGAGGTCAGTTTAAAATGATTACTCAAGTAAAAATGCAGCTGGAAATATTGCCGCCAGCTTCAACAGAACCCACGCCGGGAACGGCGAAGATTAGCCAGGATTTTGCGTACAATATTTACGGTGCGTGGATGGAGCTGCTTGACCCCGCAGCCGCTGATTACCTGCATAACTCACACAGTGTTAGTCAGTTTCTCACCATCAATCGCCTGCAGCGACAAGTATTAAAAGCAAACACAGGGGTGCAGACACTTACCGCATCCGCAGAACAGACCCATACTGCCGTCCATACGGTGAACCTTTTAACACCAGAGGCTATTGAATATATGTTGCCCTTTCTCCAAAAGACCGAACAATATACTCTCACCAAACATAACCGTATACTTTTGGTCAAGGATGTTCAAATAATGGAAATACCTCGGAATGAACTTTTTGATCGTTGGTTTACTTCACCCCAATATGCCAATAAATTTACCCTACACTTTGTCTCTCCTGCCACATTTAAGTCACATAACCAATATGCGATATTCCCCACGCCGGAACTTATTCTGCAAAGTGCCGCAGCAAAATTCAACCGATTGGGGCTGGAGGTAACGGTAGAAGACCGGGAAGCCTTGGCTCAGCTCGTGGAAAACACAATGATTACCAACTACAAGCTCCATAGTACACGTTACTATCTCAAAGATACCCGAATTCAATCCTTTTTAGGCAGTGTGACATTGTCGATTCGGGGACCGGAGCCAATGATAAGGTTATTCGGTATGCTTATGGGGGCTTTGCGTTACACCGGAGTAGGTATCAAAACCGCCTTAGGCATGGGCGGTGTAGAAGTAACGTAGTATTTTCGCAGTGCGAAACATAAGTAAACATCATTTCTTTAGGACATTCGCACCGATTGTCGCGCGGTCGATTACCGCTATTTAAACTACTATTTTTAGTTGAATCATCAGGTTTTTCCCACTTTCGCATTTTTACCTTAAAAAAAGGCATAAATAGTACACGCAAACAGTGCACCATTGCAATTCACCCCCACGCGGGGACGGTAACAAAAATGCCACTGTTCGACCTGCATAGTATAAGTATTGCAATTCACCCCCACGCGGGGACGGTAACAAGCTTGACAAAAAATAGTAAGCAAAAACTTAAATTGCAATTCACCCCCACGCGGGGACGGTAACTTTAATGTATGCTCTTTTTATTTCAATATCTTATTGCAATTCACCCCCACGCGGGGACGGTAACTTCCACGCCACGCTGTGGATCACGCCGGACTGGTATTGCAATTCACCCCCACGCGGGGACGGTAACTTCTTCATGCCCTTCCCATCCGTCTGTATTACCATTGCAATTCACCCCCACGCGGGGACGGTAACATAATCCTGCCAACTTTTAGCTTTAGGTATATCAATTGCAATTCACCCCCACGCGGGGACGGTAACAATGTATCCGAAGATACAAACAAACTATCATAATTGCAATTCACCCCCACGCGGGGACGGTAACTGTTATAAGGATCTTTTCGCCCTCGTTACCATATATTGCAATTCACCCCCACGCGGGGACGGTAACTCCTATTATCACTACTGCATCCATTTTTATAGCTATTGCAATTCACCCCCACGCGGGGACGGTAACGTCTGAGATCGGAAAAATTGGTACTGTCATCTGTTAATTGCAATTCACCCCCACGCGGGGACGGTAACACGCTACCAAAGTCACCTTGACTCCTTACGCAAATTGCAATTCACCCCCACGCGGGGACGGTAACACAACCCGCAGAGCATCTTCTAAACTTTCCACATTGCAATTCACCCCCACGCGGGGACGGTAACTTTGTATCTAATGCAAGGATTCCAAACTTTTCTATTGCAATTCACCCCCACGCGGGGACGGTAACCATATATGCCCCATTTGATGTTCTGATAGCTAAATTACAATTCACCCCCATTCGGGGACAAAAAAGTGCGTTACACGCACTTTTAATCTAAAAGAAAGTAGGTTATGTTTATGGATGTTTTATTCACTTGTGTTGGTAGCACGGATCCGGTTCGAACAATGCATGATGGCTCGATGCTGCACATTATCCGGCATTACAGACCGGAAAAGGTTTTCATTATTCTTTCTCATGAAGCTGAAGAAACGGAAAAAAAAGATAAGCGTTACACTAAAGCGATTGATAAGTTCAATAAGGATTATAGCTGTGCAATTAAAAAAGAATATATCTATACCAGCATCCGAGATGTTTCAGACTTTGATGCCTTTGAAGCCATCTTCCGCACGGAACTGGACAGAATTGCGAACGAAAACTCACAAGCCAGAATCTTACTGAATATCTCTTCCGGTACCCCTCAAATGCAAACGACTCTTTGTTTGCTCGCAACAAATCCTAAATATAATACGCTGGCAGTACAAGTAAAAACGCCGGCAAACGCCGCTAATAAATCTGATACGGCGTTTCACAAAAACTATGATGTTGATTGTGAATTAGAACTAAACGAAGACAACAATCCAACAAGCCCTAATCGTTGTGTAGAGCCGCAAATTTTCGGCTTGCGGCGGGCACTGGCCAGGGAACAAATAATTTCTTTTCTTAAAAGCTATAATTATACCGCTGCTAAAAAAATTGTGAAGGATTACGGATTCGGCTCTAACATCATTACACTGCTGAATCATTTAATCGACCGTCAAAACCTTAATGAGCATCCTGTCCCTAAAGAAACTTTAGACGGATTTAAGCTCTATCCTATAGAAAAAGGCAGATGCCGGCATCTCACCGAAGCTTATCTTATTCTGCAAAACCTTCAAAAGACACATAAATACACAGATTTTGTTCTGCGTTTAAACCCACTTATCGTGGAACTGCAAAAAGAATATTTACTCAAGAAAACCGGGTTTGACTTAAAAAAATTCTGTAATAAACAAGGGGTCCTTAAGGATCTCCTTTATCAATACGATCAATCCTTAACTACGCATATGAAAAAATTCTTCTCCAAGGAGTTATATGAAATAAGTCCGATAAGTATTTGGCTATTAAATGGCATTATTGATTATTATAAAACCCAAAACTCGCAATTAATTGATGATGCGGTCTTCTTCAATCAATGCGAAAAATTAAATCAGGCTGAGCGTAATCCATCTGCTCATTCTATCTATGCTCTTGACGAAAAAAATATTGAAGCTTCTTGTGGTCTTAATAGTACTCAAATACTGAATAAAATAAAGCAATTACTTTTAGCCCTATTCCCTAGGGAATGTAAAAAAGAAATATTTACTTTTTATGATGAGACAAATAGTCTTTTGGAAGAAATGCTATAAATATGGTGAAAATTGCTGGATATTATTAGGCCATAGGATTAAATGGGAGGGGATTGGGTAATGAGAAAAATCGCAACATTATTACTGCTTGCCTTTATTTTGACAATGACAGGAACGGCAGGGGTTTGGGGTGTAGTGCCGGGGTACGAGGATGTCTATTCGCAATATAAAATAGCTGAATATACCCTAGAATTTTTGCATGCTAATGGGATGGGAGGAACAGGTACTTTTTGGATTTATAATGACCCGCGTTATACGGACGATGAAGTAATAGAAAAAACGTTAAAAAGTTGTTGGACGATGAATGAAACCTACATTCGGCGTATTACCCATGTCAACGGGGTGCCCATCGAAAACACCAAATGGGCAAAATA
>DHPU01000067.1 GCA_002407935.1 Peptococcaceae bacterium UBA5356 | reverse complement strand
CACAAAAAATTAATATAACTCTAATGTATACGATAATCCCCTGATCTATTCATCATGTTATTTTCTTATTCTGTCTAGATAGCCCTGTAAAATCATCACCGCGGCAATTCGATCTACCGCTTTTTTCCTTTTTTTACGGGAAATATCACCCTCTAATAAAGTTCGCTGAGCAGCTACCGTGGTTAAGCGTTCATCCCAATACACAACCTCCAAAGGGCATTTCCCCGTTAACAATGCCACTAGTTTTTGCACTTCTTCCGCCTGAAACCCCAAACTACCGTTCATGTTTTTAGGAAGGCCCACCACCAGCTTCGTAATTCCCTTCGCATGAATAAGCTCTATCAGCTGCTGTAAATCCTTTGTTATTTCCGTCCTGTTTAATGTTTCGAGGCCCTGTGCCGTAATACCCAATTCATCACTTACAGCCAACCCGATTCTTTTTTCCCCAATATCCAATCCTAAAATCCGCATCCGCCTCCGTTACCCCTTTCTCTTCTTCCCAGAATACAATATTAAAGGGGCTGTTGCACAAAGGTTAATTCGTAACAACAGCTCCTTTCTTACATTCATCATACTTTAGCCAAGGTACTGTCAGAAGGTGATTTTATTGTGCTAAATAACTACGAACTAATTCCTCCAATAGTTCGTCCCGTTCCATTTTACGAATAAGGGCACGGGCATTATTGTGGCTGGTGATGTAAGCCGGATCACCGGACAAAAGATAACCTACAATCTGATTAATAGGATTATAGCCTTTTTCCTTTAATGCTTCATAGACAGTATGAAGTACCTCACTTGCAGAAACATCTTCATCAGTTTTAACTCGAAACATCATCGTCTGATCAAATTTTTCACTACTCATTTACCATCACCCCGCAAATTTTCCCTAATCATTACTGTCCAATTTCAACTATTTCATATACGACTATTTCTTTGGTATTTTGATACTTTGTCCTTTATATTAATTCTTGATAAATGTCCAATTCCCTTTATTTTTTTAACTGTTTCTCCACAATACCCGCAGCACTAGACAATGCCTCATCCAGCTTGGTGACATCCTTGCCGCCCGCCTGAGCCATATCCGGTTTTCCGCCTCCACCACCTCCGGCAAGCTGAGCAATTTCTTTAATAATCTTGCCCGCATGTACACCTTGAGCCGTAACATCTGCGGTTGCTGCCACAATAAAATTAACTTTTCCCTCCATCACGGCACCTAATACTACTATACCCGATTGCAGTTTAGCTCTAAACAGGTCAGCCATATTTCGCAAAGTCTCCATATCCCTTGCTTCCACTTTACTTACCAATAAAGAAATCTCCCGTACCTTGGTCACCTTAGCCAAAATATCATTAACCTGTCTTTGCACAAACCGTTGCTCCAACTGTTCCAGGTCTTTTTCCTTCTGCTTTAATTCATCCAACAGGCCCTGCACCCGGTGAGACAATTCCGGCACCGGTGTTTTCACGAGCTCGGCTATTTCCTCCAGCAGAGCTTCTTTTTCTGCCAAGTATTTCCTAACTCCTCCGCCTGTTACCGCTTCAATTCTTCTTACACCTGCGCCAACAGCCCCCTCACTGACAATTTTGAATAAACCCAGTTGGCCGGTGTTCCAAACGTGTGTTCCTCCGCATAATTCTTTACTGAAATCCTCTATTTGCACAACGCGCACCACATCACCATATTTTTCACCAAAAAGCGCCATTGCTCCTAACTTTTTAGCCTCTTCTAAAACCATTTCCTGAGCCTTAACCTCTAACGCAGCACTAATCTGCTCATTAACAAGCTTCTCTATCTTCTGCACCTCTGCGCTTGTCAAGGCCGTAAAATGGGTAAAATCAAAGCGCAGCCTAGCCGCCTCCACAGCTGAACCGGCTTGGTGAACATGTGTTCCGAGTACAATTTGCAAGGCCTTCTGTAATAAATGAGTAGCCGTGTGATTTTGGGCTGTCTCTCTGCGAGTATCAGCATCAACCAGCAGCGTAACTTTTTCCCCCGCTTTGACTGAACCGGAAACAACACCCTGATGCACGATTTTACCGTCAGGCAACTTTTTCGTCTTCTCTACGACAATTTTACCCATCGCCGCAATAATTTCACCTTGATCTCCAACCTGTCCCCCTCCTTCAGGATAAAAGGGACTCTGATCACATAAAAGATAAACCCCGTCTCCCTCATGCACCTCAGTAACTAATTTTTCTTCCTTAATCAAGGCTAGAATTTTGGCATTATCTTTAATAGTGTCATAACCAGTAAATTTAGTTGCTGGTAAATTCCCAGCTACATTAGTTACCGTCAAAGCCAGATCCCAAGCGTTGACCTCCTGACGAGCAGCACGAGCCTTTTCCCTTTGTCCTTCTAAAGCCCTGTTGAAGCCTTCCAGATCAACCTTCAGCCCCGCTTCTTCCGCAATATCCTCAGTCAAATCAAAAGGAAAACCAAAGGTATCATAAAGCCGGAAAACCTCTTCCCCGGGAATAGTATCCAACTTCTGCTCTTTTAAATTATGCACAATCTCCTGAGCCAGACGAATCCCGTCATTCAACGTCTCGTGGAAACGTTCCTCTTCGAGACGAATCACTTTTACGACATAATCCCTTTTTTCCCGTATTTCCGGATAAGCGTTCCCCATTAACTCAATAACCATAGGAACAAGCTGATACATAAAGGGTTCATCTATCCCCAGCACCTTCCCGAAGCGAATGGCCCTTCTCTGAATACGCCGCAGCACATAACCCCGGCCTTCATTGCTAGGCAAAACCCCGTCACTAATTAAAAACGTACAGGAGCGAATATGATCTGCCACAACTCTGAAAGCAAAACCCCGCTCATCCTTATAATAGGTCTTCCCGCACAGCCGCTCGATCGCTTGCAGCAACGGCTTCACCAAATCTGTATCATAATTGCTTTCTACATCCTGAACCACGGAAGTAATTCTTTCTAAGCCCATGCCCGTATCAATACTAGGACGGGGAAGCGGCGTCATCTTCCCGTCAGCATCCCGCTTATATTGCATAAACACCAGATTCCAAATTTCCAAGAAACGATCGCAATCACATTTACCAATCCCACATTCCGCCCCACAGGAGTATTTTTCTCCCCTGTCAATCATAATTTCACTGCAAGGCCCACAAGGTCCGGTATCACCCATGGCCCAAAAATTATCTTTTTCTCCCAGCCTGATAATCCGCTCAGGCGGAATAAGAGTTATTTCCCGCCACAAAGCATAGGCTTCATCATCATCCTGATAAATCGTGACATACAGCTTATCCTGAGGCAAACCCATTTCCTTGGTCAAAAATTCCCAAGCAAAAGTAATAGCATCTCTCTTAAAATAATCACCAAAAGAAAAGTTACCCAGCATTTCAAAAAAAGTATGATGGCGCGCCGTCCGCCCCACCGTATCCAAGTCATTATGTTTACCACCAGCCCGCACACACTTTTGGGCAGTAGTAGCCCTAGTATACGACCGCTTTTCCAAGCCTAGAAAAATATCCTTAAACTGATTCATTCCTGCATTGGTAAACAACAAAGTCGGATCATTATAAGGGACCAGCGAAGAACTGGCTACCCGTGTATGTCCCTTACTTTCAAAAAAGGATAAAAATTTTTCTCTGATTTCGTTTCCACTTAGCATTTCTTTACCTCCTCGAAAACTCCCTAAAAAAGAAGCCCATATCACTAACACTTTCGTGTCAGGGATAAGGCTTATCTCCCTTATTTTCCCATGATTGCAACGCTTTAATTATACGAAACCCAGCCATTTTTGTCAATCAAACTTAGATCAGCCCTACTCTCTTCATTGCTTCACTAATAATCTGCGTTTCAGAAGAAGACGCTTCTACCAATGGCAACCGAAGCTTACCCGAAGGACGGTCTAAAAGAGCAAGTGCTTTCTTAACAGGGACAGGATTAGTTGTCACAAATAACGCTTTGATTAGGGGAAATAGTTTTAAATGAAGTTGGCTTGCTTTCTTGACATCTCCCTCAAGATAAGCATCAATCATCTCCCGCATTTCTTTTGCTACAATATGTGCGGCTACACTTATAATACCATAACACCCTACAGCAAGCATGGGTAGTGTCAAACTGTCATCACCACTATAAACATAAAAGTCATCAGGTACAACTGTCTTAAGTAAAGAAACCTGATCTAAATTACCGCACGCTTCTTTGACCGCAATGATATTAGGTATGGTATTCGCTAATTTAGCTATAGTATCCGGTAAGACATTTACCGAAGTTCTTCCTGGCACATTATAAAGAATAACTGGAAGCTCTGTTACCGAGGCAATTGTCTTAAAATGCTGATATAAGCCTTCCTGACTAGGTTTATTATAGTACGGAGTTACCAACATAATCCCATCTACACCTGTTTGCACTGCTTTTTCAGTCAGACGGACACTATCCATCGTAGAATTTGAACCTGTCCCGGCAATAATCCAACCTCGCGATCCGACAGCATCCTTTATTACCTTATATAAATCAAGTTTTTCTTGCATACTCAAATTAGGAGTTTCACCTGTTGTACCGGCAATAACCAATCCTTCATTACCATCCTCGATTAACTGCAGGGCTAACTTCTGAGCACCTTCAAAATCAATACTTAAATCATCTTTAAAGGGAGTTATCATTGCCGTAAGTAATCTAGGTAATTTTTTCTCAGTCATTTCATATCCCTCCTTATATCTTTCCGTTTATCTTTCCGTTTATCTTTCCGTCTTAAGTTCTAAAATTTCTTCAAGCCCAATCTTTAACCCCTTCCATAATTTCACTTTACGAACAGCCATCACAATTCCAGGAATAAATGATTCTCTGGAAAAGGAATCATGCCTAATCGTCAAAAGCTCCCCCGTTCCTGCAAAAAGTACTTCTTGATGAGCTACCATGCTCTTTAACCTGACGCTATGAATTTTAACACCGGCAAAATCTCCCCCACGGCAACCAGATTCTGGTGCAGTGGAATTTTCGGCAGCACTTGAAGAATAAGGAAAATCAATCTTTCGGGCGGTAGCGATAGCCGTACCGGAAGGACTATCAATTTTTTTATCATTATGAAATTCAATTATTTCCGCTTGTGAAAAATAAGCTGCCGCTTCATGGGCAAATTTCATCATCATTACAGCTCCCAAGGAAAAATTGGGGGCAAGAAACATAGAGGTATGATTTTGCCTAGCCAAGTGATCATACTCCGCCAAGTCTTCATCCGTTAAACCGGTAGTCCCCGCTACTACAGCAACACCCTTTTGTAAGATAACCGGAATATTTTTACGGGCGGCATCCTTGTGTGTAAAATCAACAACCAGATCCGGCTGCTCTTTTTCCAAAAATTGTGCCAATTGATCAGTTACTTTAATCCCTAAAGAACTTATCCCTGCTAACTCTCCTGCATCTTTACCCATATTTTGTATGTCAATTGCCCCCATAATTTGTATGTCTTCAAATTGGCTTAACCCTTTAATAATTTCCCGACCCATTTTACCACTAGCACCTGTTACGGCTACTTTGAGGCAGTTCATGGAAAATTCACCCTTCCTTTTTCTTAAAATAAAACAAAAACAGCCACAGGTTTACCTCTAGCTGAAAAACTATGGTACCTCCTCTCCTGCCCTTCGTGAGATAGTACTCCATCTGATTCCGGGCTAAAATCAGATGACAGTCCAGCATTTATTCAATGCCGTCCCAGCGTAAAGACCCGGTCAATCACTACGCTTCGGCGAAAATCCCTTTCCTCTGGTTCAACGCTACCAGCTCCCCAGACTACTAATAATTTTCGCAACCCCTACCCCACTCAACGGAGTGAGGTAATCTTTCGATTTTTATATATTTTATGATGTGTCCTGCGATTTGTCAATAAAGAATTAGCTTTGTTTTTAATAAACAACCTTAATAACTAAATTTTTTATAATTTATATGGGTTTCATCCAGATCAACAATGATAACCTCATTACCAATCTTTTTTACACAGCTCCAAGGAATCGTAAAATTATTGCGATCTAAAAAACCTAAAAACCCAGATCTACTGGGAAGCATAATCGACTGAATTTCTCCCGTTTCTAACTCTATCACTAAATCGGAATCAGCAACAGTCCCTAAACGTCCACCATTTTGGATGTTCACAATATCCTTCCCGATTAATTCACTTAATTTCACATGATTCACGCGTTCTTCTCCCCTTTTCTTTATTATTTCATGATGAAAAATTTTTATTGTGTTTTTCCGCTCATTTTATAATAAAAAACCAGCACAATAGGCTGAATAAGGGCAAGAATAATCGCCATTGCTGCTAAATAATCTACAGACCAGCCATAGAAATTCATTCGTTCCGGCATCGTAATCTTCAGAAATGAAGTTAATACTAAAAGTGCTACATAAATACCTCCCGCTACTGCTACTAATTCCCCAATAGCCAGAGAAGCAGGTGAATCTATCGCACTTTCCGGGTATCCCATCTCTCTCCTTCTTTTCAGAGATATTTTAATTCTGATAGCCAGAAAAAACAGGATAAAAATGATCACAAAAAAAGTGATTTTCCCCATGAAAAATAACCCCCTTACCCTATCTTTTTGTTATTTCATTATTATGCCGGTAAAGATGGGTTATGCTATTTTTTATGGCTTTTACGATAAAAAAGATTGTATATTCAATGGCTTTTTCAATGGACCAATCGTACTTAAGGTATAATGATTATTTGCAAATAAATCATGGGCTAGTGTTTTTACATTTTCCAGCGTTACTGCGGAGATACGTTCCACAATTTCCGCTAAAGGAATAACGCGTTGCAGACATAATTCATTTCGTCCTAGCCGAGTCATCCTGCTGCTGACACTTTCCAGCCCTAAAAATAAATTACCCTTGATTTGTTCTTTGGCTCTGGTTAATTCCTTTTCTGTAATTCCTTTATGCAAAACATCCTGCACTTCTTTTAAAAGTAAATGAATAACCTCATCATACTTAGTTGGACTTGTTCCTGCATAAAACGTAAAGAGACCTGTATCACAAAAAGCCGTATGATAGGAAAAAACCGAATAAGCTAACCCTCTTTCTTCCCTGATCGACTGCACCAGTCGTGAAGAAAGTCCTCCCCCTAAAACATTGTTAAGGATATATACTGTATATAACCTCTCATCATGCTGGGACAATCCGCCTGTTCCCAAACAAATCTGAACTTGTCCAGTATCACGGGTAAGATTAGTAACCTCGGCGCAAGTATTTTCAGGTGGGACAAGCAAATCTTCAGCTTCGTGTGGTGCCATTTGTTCAAAAACCCGGGCAATCTTCTCTTGGACATTTTGATGTTCAATATTACCTGCGACCGCTACAACAATCCGATTTGCTACATATTTTTCTTTAAGATAACTGAGCAGATCCTCTCTTTGCATCTTACTTAGTGATTCAACAGTACCAAGAATCGGTTTTCCCAGTGGATGCTCCGGCCAAGCTGTCTGCACAAAAAAATCATGAATAAGCTCATCAGGCGTATCCTCATACATTTTTATTTCCTCTTCAATTACTCCCCGCTCTTTATTAATCGCCTTTTCCGTAAAAGTGGAATTAAAAAACATATCCGCCAAAACATCCAGTCCTAATTCAAAATGTTCGTCCAACGTTTTTGTATAGTAGCAAGTATATTCCTTGGTAGTAAACGCATTCAATTGTCCCCCTACTGAGTCCAGAGCTTCAGCAATATCTGTGGCTGAACGTTTTTTAGTCCCCTTAAACATGAGATGTTCAATAAAATGTGAGATTCCGGCTCTTTCTGCATTTTCATGCCGCGATCCTGCTCCGGCCCAAATCCCCATAGAAACCGAACGAACTCCGGGAACTTTTTCGGAAATTATTCTTACTCCATTTTTCAATTGATTTCTAACAGTATCATCCATTTGCATTTAATTGAATCTCCTTTACGCTAATTCCATATTCCAAGAGTTTTTGGGCATCTCCAAAGCGATTTGCTGAATTAAGTACGACAACAATTATTTCATAATTATGCTGTTTTACTGAAGCTACAAGACATTGGCCGGCTTGAAAAGTAGTCCCTGTTTTTACACCTGTAGCTTGAGGAAAAGACCATAAAAGCTTATTGGTATTTTTTAAAGAATAAGTTCTCTGTGGTTCCATCCATTTCATCAGATAATATTTTGTTTGCACGATTTGACTAAAGACGGGATTTTGTAAAGCATAACGTGTAATTAAGGCTAGATCATATGCTGTTGTAAGATGTTTCGGGTGAGGTAACCCATTAGTATTATAAAAAGTAGTATTGTATGCGCCAAGCACCTGTGCCTTTAAATTCATCAGCCCAATAAATTCTTCTTCACTAAAAGAAATGTGTTCAGCAATAGCTACACAAGCATCGTTCCCCGACTTAAGCAAGGCCCCATAGATAAGTTCTCTTAATTGGAGACAGTCATTAGCTCGAAGATTTACAGATGCTTCCCCAATTGAAGCAGCATTTTTGCTTACAGTTACAAGATCATTAAGCTCCCCACATTCAATCCCCAAGATAGCTGTTAATATTTTGGTAGTACTTGCCGGCGCCCTTAACTCAAACGCATTTTTTTGATATAAAACCTTTCCTGTTTCCCCATCCATAACAAGCGCTGAGGCAGAGCTTATCCCCGGTAACGCCCATAAGGGTTGCCCCCTCAAAAATAAATTAATGACCAGCAATAAAACTACATATTTTTTCTTCATATCGTTAGTATGGCTTCAATCAAATAATTTATGAACAATTAATTATTTCTGTGACCTTTTTAAAAAGATATCCTTCTTTTTGCAAGGAATTAATTAACCCAGGTAAAGCCTGCAAAGTACAGTTTTTAGGATGCATCAGAATCAAGGAGCCGTTATCCGCCTTAGGTAAAATCCGTTCTAAAATCACCTCGGGAGAAGGATCTTGCCAATCAATCGTATCCAAAGTCCACATGATTGTCTTGTAACCTAGTGCCTCCGCTGCTTGCAAAACTGTTGTTCCATGTTCACCATAAGGTGCCGCAAATACTTTAGCAGAATTAATCTTTAACTCTTGCAACACTTTTTCTGTCTCATTTATTTCCTTTTGATTCTGTTCTAAACTTAGTTTATTAGGATGAGGATGAGAATAGCCATGATTACCAATCTCATGACCATCTTCGGCAATTTTTAAAGTTATTTCCGGGAATTTTTTAGCAAAACGCCCGGAAATAAAAAAGGTAACCTTAACATCCTTTTCCCGCAATGTTTCTAATAAACCAGGTAATATTTCTTCTCCCCAATCAACATTAAACATTAAGGCCACAGCTTTTTCCTGGGTATTGCCAATATAAATTGGATTAACAGTAGATACACTTTTGTTTAGGAAATAACTATTAATACAAACTCCCATGATTAAAAGAATTATCATGATTAAAGATAGGAAAAGCGTTCTTTTACTGATAAAAATAACCTGCATTTCTCTTACCCCCCTTTTTTCATCCATTATCATAATCTATATGCAGAGGGAAAAGAAATAATTATCTGTATCAGGTTATTTATCCGTCTCTTTGGAGGAATTTTTTTGCTCCCGTATGGCTTCTTTGCGAGAAAGATTAATCCTCCCCTGCCGATCTATCTCCGTAACCTTCACCAAAATTTCATCACCAATAGAAACAACATCCTCTACTTTACCGACACGTTCCTCTGCCAATTGAGAAATGTGGACAAGCCCTTCCTTACCAGGCAATATTTCTACAAAAGCTCCAAAATTCATGATGCGATTAACTTTGCCCAAATATAACTCGCCTATTACAACCTCTTTGATTAGATCCTCAATTATTTTCAGCGCTTTTTGTCCAGCCTCTGCATCCACAGCAGCGATAAACACCCGTCCATCATCTTCAATGTCAATTTTAGCACCGGTATCATCAATGATTTTTTTAATGATTTTACCACCAGGCCCAATTACGTCTCTAATTTTTTCCGGATCAATCATCGTCGTAATAATTCTGGGGGCATATGGTGATAAATCTGCACGTGGTTGACTAATTGTAGCTAAGATTTTATCCATGATAAACAACCTACCCTTACGGGCCTGTTCCAAGGCATCTCTTAAAATATTCCGATCTATCCCGGCAATCTTAATATCCATTTGAATAGCCGTAATTCCTTTAGTGGTTCCGGCTACTTTAAAGTCCATATCACCATTGGCATCTTCTAAACCTTGAATATCAGTTAAAATGGAATAATCATCGCCTTCTCTAATTAACCCCATTGCTATGCCCGCTACAGGTGCTTTAATCGGTACTCCGGCATCCATAAGTGAAAGAGTACTCCCACAAACACTAGCCATCGAGGTAGATCCATTAGATTCCAAGGCTTCTGAAACCAAACGAATTGTATAAGGAAATTCTTCTTCAGAAGGAATCATGGGTTCTAGGGCCCTCTCTGCTAAAGCTCCATGCCCAATTTCTCTTCTCCCTGGCCCACGCATGGGACGAGTTTCCCCCACACTAAAAGAAGGGAAATTATAATGATGAATGTACCTTTTGGATTCTTCTACTCCCAATCCATCTAAAATCTGTTCATCTCCTATCGCCCCTAAAGTAGCGATGTTTAGAACTTGTGTTTGTCCTCTTGTGAACAACCCACTGCCATGTGTCCTGGGTAGAACGCCCACTTCACACGTAATGTGGCGAATTTCATCTAAAGCCCTACCATCAGGACGAATCTTATCAACTGTGATCAGCTTGCGGACATAATTTTTAATAATTGTCTCTAAAACACTCTGCACATCCTTCAAATTATCAGGGTATTTTTCTGTAAAATGAAGTACGACATCCTCTTTAATTCTTTTGATTTCTTCTTCCCGTTCTATTTTGTTTTTATTAATTAAGGCACTTTGCAAAGGTTTTTCTGCATAGTCTTTTACTGCTTGTTCAAGCTCAGGATTAATTATATAAAGGGCTGGAACTCGTTTTTCCTTGGCCAAGCCTAATTTTAAAGCTTCTTCCCGAAAATCTTCAATAAATTGTACTATTTCCTTGATTTTTTCGTGACCAAACATAATTGCTTCCAAGCAAAGCTCTTCTGATATTTCCTTGCACCCTGCTTCTACCATCATCACAGCATCTTTTGTGCCCACTACAACAAGATGTAAGAGGCTTTTTTCAGCCTGCTCTAGTGTCGGGTTAATCACCAGTTGTCCTTCAAGATAACCTACCACAACTGCCCCTACCGGTTCCTTAAAAGGGATATCGGAGATATGCAAAGCTGCAGATACACCATTAATTGCTGTTACATCAGGTAAATTATCCTGATCAACCGACATTACAGTAGCTACAACTTGTACATCATTGTGATAACCTTTAGGGAAAAGCGGTCGAATCGGCCTATCAATAAGTCTGCTGGAAAGAATCGCTTTTTCGCTAGGACGCCCTTCTCTTTTAATAAATCCCCCAGGAATTTTACCTACAGAATATAGCCTTTCCTCATAATCAACCGTAAGAGGAAAGAAATCAATTCCTTCCCGCGGCTCCGCCGATGAAGTGCTCGTTGTAAGTACACAGGTGTCGCCATAACGTACTAGAATTGCTCCCCCAGCCTGTTTGGCCATCCTTCCTGTTTCTAGTACAAGCTTTCTCCCTGCGATCTCCATTTCCTTAGTTATAATTGGGTACGGATAATTCATTTGGTATTTTAACCTCCCTACATTCTTTTTCCTCTTTTTTTCTCTAAACCTTAACTTTATTCTACATCTCTTTTAGTATTTCCTTCCCTAAGGGGAGGAAATACTAAATATAATCAAAAAAGAACGGTATAAACCGCTCTTCTCTGCCCGCACTTATCTTCTGATCCCCAAACTTTCAATGATGCTTTTATACCTTCCCAGATTTTTATCTCTTAGGTAATTCAGCAAATGCCGACGAGAACCAACCATTTTCAGAAGTCCACGCCTAGAATGATGGTCTTTGGTATGAACCTTTAAATGCTCCGTTAAATAATTAATTCTCTCCGTTAAAATAGCAATCTGCACTTCCGGCGAACCGGTATCATGCTCATGAATACGGTACTTATTAATTATTTCGGACTTTTTCTCCAGATTTAGTGACATCGTCCTCACCTCCTTATTTTTTCACCGTAGCCAAGTTAAACGTTGGTGATTCGTTTAACCTAGCTTACGTTGAGTTTAACAGTATTCATTATAATTTAAAGAAGGCCATAATGCAAGAACTTCATTCACATTTCTTCGATTATTTACCAATAATCGTAATCACTAAACGACCATTGGGGATATCTTTAGTTACTAAGTCAAAAATCCGCCCTGAAGAACTGATGAAACCCCGAAAACGAGTAGCCGTTGGCACCTGCCCCGGAATTTGCTGGACAGCATTTTTAATATCATGTAGAGATATTTTATCTTGCCGATAATCCTTGAGGCGTTTTTTGGCGTGATTAGTAATAATTATTTGCATGATCCTGCCCTACCTTGAAAAAGATAAGGCTTTATTTATACCCCATTGAGTTCTGTCCTCCTGAGTCAAAATACTGTAAAAAGCATCCTGAAAGGCCTCTTTTTCAGGATTAAGAGTATGGTTTTTATATAAATAAAGTAATTCCTCACAAAGATTAGTAAATTCTTTATTCAAAACGATTTCACAGATTTGACGTGTTGTAACTAAGTTTTTATGATGGTTCTTACAAATATTGACCATGTTCCGTCACCTCCGCCATAAAGCTTACTACATTTTTATTACGGAGTGCAGAAAATATTACTCTAGTTACAACAACTTTTTTTAAAAATCTGGCGGGTTATTTCTATATCACAGCATATTTGCCTTTTTAATTCATCCTTACTCCTGAACTTTTGTTCAGCTCTGATTTTCTTAATCAGTTTTACTTTCAGGTCTTGTTTATAAATATTTTTACTAAAACCAAGAATGTGGACTTCAACAGTTACTTGATTACTATCAAAAGTGGGTTTTACCCCAATATTTAAGACCGCAGGTAAAAACACGCCTTCATATTCAGCCAAAGCCGCATAAACACCAAAAGAAGGAAGAATATGTTCTTCAGCCACTTCAATATTAGCCGTAGGAAAACCCATACCGCTGCCGCGCTGTTTTCCTGTCACTACTTTTCCTTCCAGAACAGGATCATACCCCAATAGCTTCGCTGCCGCAGGGATATCACCCTCCCTAAACTTTTGCCGAATCAACGAACTACTTACTAATTCACCATCAACCTGAACCGGCTCCGTAACAGCTACCGCAAAACCCCTTTCTTTACCTAGCGTTTGTAAAAGTTCAGGCGTTCCACTGCCTTTTTGCCCGAAAGAATAATTAAAACCTACAAAAACCTTTTTTACCCCCAACAAATCGACCAAATATTTTTGCACAAATTCTACTGGAGACAAAGCCGCAATTTGCGCATTAAAAGGCAATAAAAAAAGATACCGAATACCTAGAGCTTCCATCAATTGATATTTTTGCTCCGGTGTATTAAGAAATTTCATTTTCTGTTCACTTTTCAATATCTGAGCCGGATGAGGATTCCATAATAAAACAGCAGAAGACCAGGAATTAATTTGACTTTCCTTTACACAGTTATGCAACAACAACTGATGGCCTTTGTGTACACCATCAAAATTTCCCAAAGCCATCGCCAGTGGAACTTGCTGTCTTTCTTTTTCTGTAAAATTATTAAGTATCTGCATAAAAATTACTCCCTATTAAATACTTTTTGGGGCTTCAATTGTCTTTTTTGATCTACTAGAAGAACGGTGGCAATCGCTTGTAATTTTCCTTGGCCATTTAAAACAGCTAAATCTGCACCTGGATAAATTGACTCCGTTGACTCCGTAATAGTTATTTTTTGTCCCTGTTTTATTTTAATCAATTCATAATCGGATAAAACTATTTGAGCTAACCCTTGCACACAATGTTCGAGAGGAAGAAGGCTTTTTTCTTGCAAAAAAGCTATTTCCTCCAGAGTTAGACTATCCGCGAGGGCAAACTTCCCCACGCGTGTGCGAAGAAGAAAAGATAGATGTCCCCCTACTCCTAAGGCCTTGCCTAAATCATGACAAATCGTTCTGACATAAGTACCTTTAGAACAATGTACAAGAAACGTAAGCTTAGGAGATTCAAACTTGATTATTTCTAATTTATAAATTAAAACCTGACGTGAAATTGGTTCAATTTTCATCCCTAACCGTGCTCTTTTATATAAAGGTACTCCTTGAACCTTAACTGCGGAATATGCCGGAACTATCTGCGTTATTTCACCGCTAAATTGCGGCAATACTTGCTGGATCATCTCCAAAGTAATCTGTCGACAGTTCTTCCTCTCCACTACTTCTCCCCAAGCATCTTGAGTTGTCGTCGTTATTCCTAAGGTCATTTCACAAAGATATTCTTTATCATGCTCAGTTAAAAATTCAACTAAACGGGTGGCTTGCCCCAAACAGAGCGGAAGAACTCCGGCCGCTTGCGGATCAAGTGTTCCTGCATGTCCAATTCTCTTAATCTTGAATTGACGGCGTAAAAAAGAAACAACATCGTGTGATGTCATTCCTGGTGGTTTTAGAATATTAATTACCCCGTCCAGAAGAATCACCGCCTTCATAAGGGCTCTTCTTCAAAGATGCTTGGGCCCGCTCCATAACCTTTGCCGTTATTTCTTGTAAATTACCTTCTATAGAACATCCAGCAGCACGTGAATGTCCTCCTCCTCCGAACTCCTGAGCCAATAAATTCACATCTAAATGTTTTTGAGAGCGAAAACTAATTTTAATTTTAAATGGCTCAAGTTCTCGAAAAACAATGGCTGCTTCCACTCCCTCCACAGAACGCATTAAATTGATCACACTATCTGTATCAGTATTTAACAGATTATTAGCGGACAGTTCCCGATATGACAAAGCACTCCAAACAATTTTATTTTGTGCGGAAAATTGCAGGTTAGTAAGGGCATGCTTAATCGTCAAAAGTTCAACTAAGGGACGTCTATCAAAAAAATTATAGCGGATCAATTCAATATCCGAACCAAGCTCCAATAATTCCGCGGCAGTTTGGAACGTCTTGGACGTAGTATTACTATAGCTGAAAGAACCGGTATCCGCCAAAATTGCTATATATAAGCAGGTAGCCGTAGCAGGAGAAATCTTGTAAGACGAACGCTTTAAAAGATCAAAGACCATTTCACCCGTAGCCGCTGCACTAGCATCTACCAAATTAAAATCGCCAAAAAAAGTATTACTGCAATGATGATCGATATTAATTATTGATGTATTCTGAGACAGTGGATACAATATTCTCCCTAAATCGGCACAATCCACCGCAATTATGGGCCTTCCCGCCGGAAGTTCTTTCTTTTGGTAGATATTAATCATCTCGCCCCCGGGTAAATAATCATAGGTGCTGGGAATCGGCTCTGGATGAAATAACTTCGGTTGATACCCTTCTTCTCTTAAATGGTGACCTAAGGCTAATGCTGAACCTAAGCAATCACCGTCCGGCTTTTCATGAACTAAAAGAATTATTTCTTGTTGTTTCTTAAAATAATCTTTGATCTTCTGCCAGTTAGACATTTATTCTTCCCCTTCTTTTTGGTTAATCGCAGCTAAAATCTTATTAATTTTTGCTCCATACTCTATCGAATCATCAACTTTAAAAAGTAATTCGGGAGTATAACGAATCTTAATTTTTTTAGCTAATTCACTTCTTAAATAACCGCCTGCTTTTTCTAAGGCCTGCAAAATAACAGCCCGTTCTTCAGTATTAGCCATGATACTAATATATACCTTCGCATAACGCAGGTCATTCGTAACCTCCACATGGGTAATACTAATTATTCCCTTCACTCTGGGATCCTTCATCTCTTCGATAATCATCTTGGAAAGTTCTCTTTTAATTTCCTCTCCAACCTTACTTATACGATGATTTGGCATAATTGTAACCTCCTAAGAAAGTTCCCTCTTCACTTCTTCCTGAGTAAATGATTCAAATTGGTCACCTTCACGAAAATCATTAAATTTCTCTAAGCTTAATCCACATTCAAAACCACTGCTTACTTCTTTAACATCCTCTTTAAATCTCTTCAAAGAGGAAATATCACCTTCATGAATGACAATATTGTCACGAAAGACTCTGACCTGGTTATTTCTAACTACCTTACCTTCTGTAATATAGCATCCGGCAACAAACCCTACTTTAGGAACTTTAATAACGGCCTTTACTTCCCCACGCCCTTCCACAACTTCCTTCAATTCAGGTTTTAGAAGTCCACTCAAGGCTAATTTAACATCTTCAATCGCAGTATAAATAACCCGATATAAACGGATATCAATCTGTTGATTTTCGGCTGCTTTCCGGGCATTTGTATCTGGTCTGACGTTAAAACCAATAATAATCGCATTAGAAGCCGAAGCCAGCATTACATCTGTTTCTGTTATTCCCCCTACTCCTTGGTGGATAATCTTGACACGCACCTCCTCATTAGACAGTTTCTCTAAGGACTGTTTAATCGCTTCAATTGAACCCTGCACATCAGCCTTGATAATAAGGTTCAAATCCTGAATTTCACCTTTTTGAATTTGCGCAAAAAGCTCATCCAAAGAAATACGACTACTTGCGTTCATGGTTTCTTCCCGTTTTAAAACCGTACGTTCACTAATAATCTGTTTCGCCAAATGTTCATTTTCTACTACATTAAAATTATCTCCAGCCTGAGGAACATCAGACAAGCCAACTATTTCCACTGGCGTTGCGGGTAAAGCCTTTTTCAGACGGCGACCTTTATCATCTAACATTGCTCTAATCCTGCCTTGAGCAGTCCCAGCTATAATATAATCACCAATTTTAAGAGTCCCTTCAAGTACTAGAACTGTAGCTACAGGGCCCCTTCCCTTATCAAGTTTTGCTTCAATAACAGTACCATTAGCTTTTTTATGAGGATTGGCTTTAAGATCGGATATATCAGCAACAAGCAGAATCGTTTCTAAAAGATTTTCCAGACCGTCTCTCATTTTAGCGGAAACATTACAATAAATAGTATCCCCACCCCATTCTTCAGGGACGAGGTTATATTCTGTCAGCTCTTGTTTAATTCTATCGGGGTTAGCATTTTCCTTATCGATTTTATTAATTGCTATAATGATAGGTATATTGGCCGCCTGAGAATGGTGAATAGCTTCAATCGTTTGAGGCATAACGCCGTCATCAGCAGCTACAACAAGAATAACAATATCAGTAACTTTAGCTCCTCTAGCCCTCATGGCCGTAAACGCTTCGTGCCCAGGCGTATCTAAAAAAGTAATCTTTCTTCCTTTTACCTCAACTTGATATGCGCCGATATGCTGAGTAATCCCCCCCGCTTCCGATGCGGTAACATTAGAATGTCTAATCACATCTAAAAGCGAGGTTTTTCCATGGTCAACATGACCCATAATCGTAACCATCGGAGGTCTTTCTTGTAAATCTTCCGGTTTATCTTCCTTTGCATCGGCAAAAAGCATTTCTTCTTTCGTAACTTTTAATTCTACAGAAGTTCCAAACTCGCTTCCTAATAAGACCAGCGTATCCACATCTAATTCCTGGTTAATGGTTACTAACGATCCCATCGATATTAATTTTTTAATTACTTCCGTAGACTTTTTATTTAAAAGATGGGCAAATTCCTGAACAGTAAGAGGCCCCTCCAAGGTAATTTGTTTTACTATAACAGGTGCTTGTTCTTTTTGTGGTATTCTCCGCCTTTTGTTTTTATTCGCTTTGTTATTTTTCCTAAAATCTGTTTTCTTTTCCTCATGACGTCCAGATTTTTGGGTTTTCTGTTTTCCTCCACGTTCATAGGCTTTTTCCCCGACTACCTTTTCGATCTTCTTTAAAAGGTTATTGTTATCGTCCTGTAGTACTTCCTGCGGCTTCTGTTTGGGGGGAACTGTTTGATTCTGTTGTTGCGCTGGTTTTTGCTGCTGCACAGCAGTGTTTTTTTGTTCTTTAGATCCTCGGTCCTGAAAGTCCTGTCTTTTTTTAGATTTTGAAGCTAACTGCTGTTTCGGTTCAGGAGTATCTTTAGGTTTATTAAGATTTAACACCATCGATTTAATCCTGTTTACTTCCCCACTAGGAATAGTACTCATATGATTTTTCATATTAAGTCCTAATTCCTGAAGTTTTAGTAGTAGCTCTTTACTAGGAATATTCATGTCTTTAGCTAATTCATGTACACGAATTGAAGCCATTAAATCACCTCCGCAAGTTTTAGGTAGCCGGTTCTCTTCTTTCAGAACAAATGTTTCTGCATTTCTTCAGCCATTCTTATATCTGTTATAGCAAGTAAGCCCCGAGGGGATATTTTTAGTATTTGTCCATATTCCTCTTTTGTACCAAGAATACCATAAGGAATCTTTTGCTCTTCACAAAACTTGATACAAAAATACTTTCGCTTTTCGGGAAAGTCAGTAGCAATAAGGACAAGTTTCGCTTTGTTTGTTTTAATACTAGTTTCCACGGCTTTTTCCCCGGTAAATAATTGCCTGCTCTTTTTAGCAAAGCCCAGAAAAGTTTTAATACGTTCAGGAATCTTCATAACCAAGCCCTATCTTTAGCCGTTGCAGCAGTTCCTCTGAAAGTGCCTGCTGAAGCCCCTTTTCTAATTTATTACCTTTAAGGGCTTTCTCAAAGCAGCCTTTGTTTACACAAAGATAAACCCCACGACCGGCTTTTTTCCCTGTTGAATCAAGGATAACTTCTCCTTCCGGTGTACGGACAATACGTATCAGTTCTTTTTTAGGTTTCATCTCCAGACATCCCACACACATTCTTTGTGGTACTTTCCTCGTTTTCATGCCATCCCTTCCTTAATTCTCTTCTTCTGTCCCTAGTTCATCCAGCCTTGTTTCCACCTGAGATTCACTTTTTATATCAATCTTCCAGCCTGTCAATTTAGCAGCAAGGCGAGCATTCTGTCCTTCTTTACCAATCGCCAATGATAATTGATAATCGGGAACTACTACTTTGGCTATTTTTTCCTCCTGAAGTGTTTCTACAAAAATAACTTTAGCCGGGCTAAGCGCATTTGCTACAAATTTAATCGGATCAGAATTCCATTTAACTATATCAATTTTTTCGCCCATCAATTCATCAACAATGGCCTGAACACGTAATCCCTTCGGTCCTACACAAGAACCAACAGAATCAACATTGTCATTCTTAGAATAAACAGCAATTTTAGACCGTGAACCGGCTTCTCTGGAAACCGACTTTATTTCCACAACCCCCTCATGTATCTCGGGAACTTCCAATTCAAAAAGACGTTTTAAGAGACCTGGATGTGTTCTCGAAACAAGGATTTGGGGCCCTTTTGTTGTTTTTTTCACTTCAATAATATAGGTTTTAATCCTTTTCCCCTGTGTATATTGCTCTCCCGGCATTTGTTCATTTGAACTCAAAATAGCTTCTACTTTCCCCAAATCAATAAAAACCATTCTGTTTTCAAATCTCTGCACAATACCAGTAACAATATCGCCTTCTCTATTCGAGAATTCATCATAAATTAAGTCGCGTTCAGCCTCACGAATTCGTTGGACAACAACCTGTTTTGCTGTTTGAGCAGCAATACGGCCAAAATTTCGCGGAGTGACTTCTGTTTCTACGATATCGTTCAATTCATAACGAGGATCTATTTTTCTAGCTTCATTTAAAGCAATCTCCGCTCTAGAATCTATAGCCTCTTCGACAATTGTTTTGCGGGAGTACACTTTAATCTCCCCCGTCTCCCGATCAAAAACGACCCTAACGTTTTGTAATGTCCCAAAATTTTTCTTATATGCTGATATTAAAGCAGCTTCAATTGCCTCTATAAGTATACTAAATTCAATTCCTCTTTCTTTCTCTAAATCATGAAGTGCTTCAATAAGCTCCAAATTCATTTTAATTATTTCTCCTTTCTTCATCTTCCCAGTCAAGTTTAACTTGAGATATTGCCTTCCAGGGAATCTGTATTTCCCCACTGGGCTCTACAATTAAATTCAAAGTATTATTATTATATATCCCTAATTTCCCCCGTAGTTTCCTTTTTCCCTCAACAGGAGTATATGTATTAACAATTACCGCACACCCCTTATGTTTTAGAAAATCTTTTTCTCTTTTAAGAGGTCTTTCCAGTCCCGGAGAAGAAACCTCCAGAAAATAAGCTTGTTCTATCGGATCTTCCTTATCTAGAAAATCCGAGATAAGGCGACTGATTTTCTGGCAATCCTCTAAAGAAACGCCTTGCTCCTTGTCTATATAAAGACGCAAATACCAATTAGCACCTTCCTTAACAAATTCCACATCAACAAGCTCTAGACCATTTTCTTGAATGACCGGTTCTGCCAGTGTATAGACAAAATCTCGCACATTTTTTTGGGGCAATAAAATCCCTCCTCACAGGTTTTTTAACTAAACTCCCTTTCTCTAAGAATGTTCTTTCATGAAAAGAGATAAAGAGTGGGTGTCACCCACTCTTGCCTTACAAACATTACAAAGATTACGAGAAACCGCTTGTAAATAATTCTAACTTACTTTCGTAATAAAGTATAACATATTATTCCTAGTTTAGGCAAGTCAAAGTTAAAATAAGGTCATCTGGTCATTTTCCGGCAAGCCTTCCAAAGCTCCATGTTTTTCTAACACTTCTATCACTGTTTTACTCAGTTTCCCTCTAATTCTTACATCTTCCTTGGAAATAAAAGGTTTCTCCTGGCGGACCTTAACCACATTTATGGCCGCTGTTTTTCCCAGTCCTTGTATAGAAATCAAGGGAGGAAGTAAAACTTGCTGCTGATCGACAAGCAGAAATTTAGTTGCATCTGAGTTTAAGAGATCTACCATTTTTATCCGAATATTACGCAAATACATTTCCAAAGCCACCTCTAAAATACTTGTTGATTTTTCTTCCTTTTGCGTTGCTTCTTTACCCTTTCTTTGAATTTCTTCCAGTTTTGCTTTGATTGTAGGTATCCCTCCTACCACAAGATCAGCATCAAATTCATCTGCCCTCGCCGTAAAATAGCTTGCATAAAAAGCCGCTGGATAATATATTTTAAAAAAAGCAATCCGAAAAGCCATCATTACATAAGCAACTGCATGTGCCTTCGGAAACATATATTTTATTTTCTGACATGACCCAATATACCAATCAGGAACATCTTTTTCCTTCATTATTGTAATATATTCCGGCTTAAGCCCTTTTCCTTTACGAACATCCTCCATTATTTTAAAAGCAATCCCCGGTTCTAATCCTTTATGAAGTAAATAAGTCATAATATCATCACGAGCAGAGATAACTTCACTTGTTTTAGCTATCCCTGATTTAATTAACGTTTGAGCATTATTGAGCCAAACATCTGTCCCGTGAGAAAAGCCACTAATCCGCACAAGATCGGAGAAAGTTTCCGGTTTAGTATCTTCCAACATTTGTCGCACAAATTTAGTCCCGAATTCCGGGATTCCTAATGTTCCTATCGAAATTCCCAACTCTTCCCCTGATATACCTAATGCCTCTGTACTAGTAAAGAGTGATAACACTTTTGGTTCATCAAAGGGGATGGTGCGACTATCTACCCCTGTAAGATCTTCTAAAATTTTAATTACTGTTGGATCATCATGTCCCAAAATATCCAACTTCACCAGTCTGCTGGAAATGGAATGATAATCAAAATGAGTTGTAATAATATCTGAATGGATATCATCAGCCGGTCTTTGTAAGGGTGTAAAAAGATGAATATCTTGTCCTTTCGGTAAAACCATTACGCCGCCAGGATGCTGTCCCGTAGTTCTTTTTACCCCTGTACAGCCATCAATTAGCCTCGTTAATTCTGCCTGGCTAATGTATTCTTGCTTGTCCTCGAAATAATTCTTAACAAAACCATAGGCCGTCTTATTAGCTACCGTAGCAATTGTTCCAGCCCGAAAAACATTGTCCTTGCCAAAAAGCTCTTCGGTATATTTATGAGCCCTTGACTGATATTCTCCAGAAAAATTCAGATCAATATCCGGTACTTTATCACCTTTAAAACCTAAAAACACTTCGAAAGGAATATTATGCCCATTTTTTTGCAGTGGCAAACCGCACTTAGGACAGACTTCATCCTTTAAATCGGCTCCTGACCCATTGAAACCATCATTAACAAATTGAACATATTTACATGCCGGACACCGATAATGAGGCGGTAAAGGATTCACCTCTGTGATTCCACAAAGATGAGCAACTAAAGATGAGCCCACAGAACCCCTAGAACCAACTAAATAACCATCCAGATTCGATTTTTTCACTAGCTTATAAGCAATCCAGTACAAAACAGCAAAACCATTACTAATAATCGCATTAAGCTCTTTCTCAATCCTTTTCTCGATTATTTCCGGAAGAACAGTTCCATATAACTCCTGAGCCTTAGTTTGCGTAAGCTCAATAATCTCTTCCTCTGCCCCCGCAACCACCGGTGGATAAAGTTCATCCGGAATCGGTTTTATTTCTTTAATAAGTGAAGCAATCTGCCGAGGATTTTCGATGACAACTTCTTCCGCCACTTTCTCCCCTAAATAGGTAAACTCGGCTAACATTTCTTCCGTTGTCCGAAAATATAAAGGTGCTTGCTTATCTGCATCCTCAAACCCTTTCCCCTTCATCAGTATCCGCCGATATACTTCATCCTCAGGCTCAAGAAAGTGCACATCACAGGTAGCTACAACTAGTTTGTTCAGCTTCTTACCCAGCTGATAAATATATTCATTTATTTGCATCAACTCTTTTTCCGAAGCAAAAGTACCATTATCAAGCAAAAAACGATTGTTTCCCAGTGGTTGTATCTCTAAATAATCATAATAGCTAGCGATTTCCTCTACTTTTGCTGCAGGCAGGTCATGCAAGAGAGCCCGATACAGCTCCCCCGCCTCACAAGCAGTTCCGACCAATAATCCTTCCCTTAATCTACTTAACTCACTCTTGGGAATACGGGGCACTCGATGATAGTATTGCAGATGAGACATGGTCACAAGCCGATACAAGTTAGCTAACCCCTCTTGATTTCTCGCTAAAATAATCACGTGATAAGTTGGAATTTTCCTGCCCTTGTTTTCTTGGGTATCATCGAATAAATAGCCTTCTAAGCCATAAATAAGGCGAATATTTTTACCTTTAGTAGCTTCATATGCCTCTGGAAAAG
Source organism: Peptococcaceae bacterium UBA5356 (assembly GCA_002407935.1). Taxonomy (GTDB): domain Bacteria; phylum Bacillota; class Peptococcia; order DRI-13; family DTU073; genus UBA5356. The sequence goes on along the minus strand of DHPU01000067.1, from coordinate 18,506 downwards.
CTTGTACAACGCCATGATCGGTTATCGCTATGGCGGGATGACCCCAAGCAAGTGCCGTTTTAATTACTTCCGTAACTCCGGTTAAACCATCCAATGCACTCATTTTAGTATGTAAATGAAGCTCTACCCTTTTCTTTGCCGCAGTATCCAGGCGAACCTGCGGCACTGTTTCCATAATATCACGCGGAAAGATCGTTAATTCCTGAGTGAATCGATCGTGCTCGACTTTTCCGCTAATTAAATACCACTTCTTTTCACCTAATTGTTCCCATAAAATCTTTGTTTCTTTGGGATTAATGATTATTTTACAGGCAATCGAATCAATTTTATCTGTCAAAAAAAAGCTTAGCAAAATTCGTCCGCTTTTTAAATCGCGCTTTTCCAAATTAAAAAGATATCCTTTAACCGTAATTCGCTGTTCTTCTTCTTTGATCGCTTTGATAGGAGAAATTTCCTTTTTAATTTCTTTACCCATAATCACTCGCTGTTGAACACCATTTTTCAACTTGCCGTCAGCTGCCCCATTAAGCTGATCAATGTTCTGATTTATTTCCCTAAATCTTTCTTGATATAAAGTCTCCAACTCTTCAAGCTCAGACGTGCTCTCCTCTTCTCCAGTTTCATTACTTTTTATCGTTACCTTGACCTCTAGCTGATACTCATCTCTTAAAATTCCCTCTAATACGGATTGGGCTCCTCGAGAAAGAAGATAATTACACCCTACTTCCTGTTTGAGGATAAGCTGGAGATTATCCTCAAACAGGTGATAATCGACTCCTTCCAGCCAACCCCGACAGCTGGGTATTTGTAAGCATAGTTTTTTCATCAATTCAGACCAACCATCTTGACAAAGAGTCATTAAGTCAGGATAAGCTTGACCATATTCAAAATGAAAAATAAACTTATATTCCTGTCCGAAGACTTTTTCCCACTCTAATCGCAGAAATTGTTCTATTTCTGGGGATGGTTCTGCCGGTGCATGAAAAGAGATTTCCCAAGCTTGTTTAGCCTGGGAAACAATTATTTTTTTTACTTTACATAAATTTAAAAAATCTTTTTCTTCCATTACTAATCCTCCGGTCAAGAAAAAATAATCTGATTAATTCCTTCTAATTGATTCAAGTTTTCCACAATTTCAGCCTCTTTCAGACAATAAGGCACTACAATCAAAAAGGTTATTTTAACAATATTATTAAGATCTGTTTCACTCATTTCAATATTCCGGATATCAATATTAAGTTCACCCATTACAGAGGCAATCAACCCAATCTGCCCAGGCTTATCAAGCATTTTTATTTCAACTTTCTTATATCTATGCGTAGTTTTTACTTTTTGCTCTAAACGAGGCATATAGACCAAAATTAAAAAAACAATGCCTGTAGCCACAATTGCGGCCACATAACTACCTATTCCCACTGCCAGACCAATAGCCGCTACTATCCATAAGGACGCCGCCGTAGTCAAGCCTTTAATTCCAAAACCTGATCTCATAATTGTCCCGGCTCCCAAAAAGCCGATTCCACTAACAACCTGAGCAGCAATACGCGCCGGATCTCCAATCGTCCCATGCCCCACCGTTTCAAAAATTTCAATAGAAGTAATCATAATTAAACAAGACCCTAAAGAAACCAGAATATGAGTTCTTAAACCTGCCGATTTATTTAGGCTTTCCCTTTCCAAGCCAATAAGCCCGCCTAAAAGAGCAGCAAGCAACAACCGTAATGTTACCATTATTTCATATCCCATCATTTTCCCTCCTAGATACGGACATTTTTAGCAATTTCCCAATACATTTTTATGCGGTAAGCAAAACCTCTGAGCAAGCCTAGTTTCTCTTCCTTCATGATATGAGACATATTAGGAAGATGTACATAGTTAACTTTTAGCTTTTGCTTATTAGCAAAATTTGTCAAAAGTGCTTCCACCCCAAAACCGGAAACTGCTAAATCCTCAACTTGATCTAACCAGCCTTTTTTGATACAACGTTGACCTGATAAATAGGGGGAAATTACCTGAGCCATATCAGTAGCCAAACGACCGTTTTCAAAAATGCCCACAGTCATATCGGCCTGGTCATGAATCACCGGATTAATTAAACTAATAATATGCTGTTCCGTTAAGCCGATCAAATCCGCATCAAGAAACAAGACTATCTCCTCTTGCATATGCTTGAGCCCTACAGTAAGAGCTCCACCTTTCCCGAGGTTCTCTTTAAGATTAATTACTAAAACATCTTGGTTCAGAGCTTCCTGAACCGTATTATCAGTAGAGCCGTCACTTACTACGATTATTTGCGTGATTTCTTTTACCTTTTTCAGAGGTGCCAAGACATGGCGGATATGCTTCTCTTCATTATAGGCAGGTATAATAGCAGTGACACTCATTGGGTTAGCCTCCTTAACGTTCCCTGTTCAATATTTCCTCTACAACCTTAATTAGTTCATGATCAGGTATGAAGCTTACTTCTTTATCCCGGCGCAATTTTAATTCCACCTTACCTTCATCCTTGAGTTTTTTCCCTACTGTTATACGTATAGGATACCCAATTAGATCCGCATCCTTAAACTTAACTCCCGCTCTTTCATCCCGGTCATCAAGTATTACTTCAATACCTTTTTCTTGCATCTTGTGATATATTTCCAAGGATTTAGACCAAAGAAATTCATCTTTCACTGCTACGGGAATAACCACTACATGATAAGGAGCAAGAGAAACCGGCCAAATAATTCCGTCCTCATCATAATTCTGTTCCACTGCGGCAGCCATAGTACGGCTAACCCCAATGCCATAACATCCCATGACCATTAAATTTTCTTTACCATTTTCATCAATATACTTAGCTTCCAGTGCTTGACTATATTTTGTTCCTAATTTAAATACCTGCCCTACTTCAATTCCGCGCGCCGTCTTTAAAACAGAATGGCAACAAGGACACGCTTCTCCTTCCTCAATGAGACGAAGATCACCATAAGCAAAAACCTGAAAATCTTTTTCCGGCTGAACGTTAAGAAAATGGACTCCTTCCTGATTGGCGCCACATACCGCATTAACCATTGTCCTAATCTCTTCATCCGCATATATTTTTACCTTTTTTAAACCAACCGGTCCAACAAAACCAGGTAGACAACCGGTGATTTCCTTAACCTTTTCGGCAGTGGCCATTTCCATGGTAAGAGCAGGATGCAGCTTTTGCAATTTTATTTCATTAATAGTTCTATCCCCTCTGACCAGTACCACAATAACCTCTTCATCAGCCTGATAAAACAAGGTCTTAATTAACTTTTGCGGGGCAACATTCAAAAATTCTGCTACTTCCTCAATCGTAGTCTTCCCCGGAGTCTCTACCTTTTCTCTCTTACGAACTTCATCTTGTTTGTTTTTTCCTGGAAAGCATGGGGCTATTTCTACATTAGCTGCATAATTACAATCAGGACAATAAACAATCTCTGCCTCTCCGGAATCGGCAATCACCATAAATTCATGTGTTACACTTCCGCCAATCGCCCCCGAATCAGCCTCCACCGGACTAAATGTTAAACCACAGCGTTGAAAAACGGCAGTATAAGCATCATACATCTTGCGATAAGTTAACTCTAACCCCTTTTCGTCCCGGTCAAAAGAATACATGTCTTTCATAATAAACTCCCGTCCCCGCATTAAACCGAAACGGGGACGCCGTTCATCGCGATATTTATTTTGAATCTGATAAACCATTAAGGGAAGCTGTCGATAAGAGTATATGTTTGTTCTAATTAAATCAGTAACAACTTCTTCATGGGTTGGTCCAAGACAAAAATCCCGCTCATGCCGATCTTTTAAACGAAACAATTCTTTGCCATAAACATCCCATCTTCCTGATTCGGTCCATAATTCCGCCGGCTGGACTATCGGCATTAAAATTTCCTGTCCGCCGGCTTTATTCATCTCTTCTCTGACTATCGCTTTAATCTTTTGCAAAACTCTCTGTGCTAACGGTAAATATGTGTAAATACCCGAAGAGGATTTGCGAATAAAACCAGCCCTCACCAAGAGCTGATGACTAATAATTTCGGCCTCTGCCGGTGTTTCGCGTAATGTTGGTGCCATAAGCTTACTAAAATACATAAATTCAAACCCCTTTACTTATGATATTCTCTATTTCTTGCCATAAAGTTTCTACTAATTTATCTTCCGGTACCTTTTTTTTAATTTGGCCTTGCACAAAAAGCAAGCCTTCCCCTTTACCGCCCGCTATTCCCACATCTGCTTCTCGTGCTTCGCCGGGACCGTTGACGGCACAACCCATTACCGCAACCTTTAAAGGTACTTTTACCGCCGCTAATTTTTTTTCTACTTCTGCCGCCAAAGCAGATAAATTAATTTGACAACGTCCACAAGTAGGACAAGAAATTAACTCTACTCCCTTCTTTTTAGCTAAGTCTAAAGTATGCAAAATTTCTTGTGCCACCTTGATTTCCTGAGCAGGATCTCCTGTTACCGAAACCCTAATCGTATCTCCAATTCCTTCTGCTAAAAGTGTCCCAATTCCTATGGCCGACTTAATCATACTTGTTTCTAAAAGCCCGGCCTCGGTAACTCCTAAATGTAAGGGATAAGGAACTTTTGCGGCAATTTGACGGTAAGCTTCCAACATTAAAGGAACTCGGGAGGACTTTAAGGATATTTTAATCAACCCAAAATTCATACTTTCTAAAATATCCACATGTTTTAAAGCACTCTCCACCATAGCCTCAGCGGTAGGCCTTCCCTCTTTGACTAAAAATGTTTTTTCCAACGAACCGCTATTTACCCCGATCCGTATAGGAATACTTCTTGCCTGAGCTTCTTTAACAACCTCCTGAACCTTCCAGCGAGCCCCGATATTACCGGGATTCAACCGCAAGCCGTGCACACCATTTTTTAAAGCAAGCAGGGCTAACTTATAATCAAAATGAATATCCGCGATAACCGGTAAAGGTGACTGCGCAACAATACCCTTTAAGGCTTCCCCAGCTTCTTCATCAGGAACAGCAACTCGAATAATCGCACAGCCTAAATCAGCTAACTTTCGAATCTGGGTCAAGGTTTCCGGAATATTTCTCGTATCGGTATTAGTCATTGATTGAATAGATACAGGAGATAAATGCCCACAACCAACTTGACCAATGAAAAAGTTTTTAGTTACCCTACGTTTGAGCATAATAATGTGCCTACCTATCCCTTCTTCTTTTTTTACTCAACCCATCAATAAACGAGCAATATCTTTATAGGTTATAAAAATCATTAAAGCCATCAATAAAGCGAACCCTAAAAAGTGTATGAGATTCTCCTTTTCCGGATTAACCTTTCTCCTTAGAATCCCTTCCACTAACAGAAAGAAGAATCTACCGCCATCTAAAGCCGGTATTGGTAAAAGATTAATTAAACCAAGATTAACCGAAATCACGGCAGTTAGATTAGCTACATAAACCAATCCATAACGAGCAGATTGCCCAATTAACTGGATTATCCCCACCGGTCCGGCCACCCCTTCAGCGGAAACCTTTCCGGTAACAAGTAAGATTAACTGTTCAATCATCGCTCCCGTTAAACGAAATGTTTCCGTAAAACCTTTCACTATACCATCAAAGATATTAATCCGTTGCCAGATAGCCTCACGAGGCGCAATCCCAATCATCCCTATTTCCCTGTTCTGATCAAACTGAGGCACAACAGGAATGGTAAAGGTCTGCGTCTCTCGCTGGACTCCTAACAATACTTGTTCATTGGGCCGATTGTGAATAACAGTCGTAAGCTCAGTCCAGTTTTCTACCGGAACATCGTTAATGCTAGTAATAATATCTCCCGGTTTTAACCCAGCTTCTTCCGCTGCACTACCCGGCAGAACCTCCCCAATTTTATTGGTATAATCCTGGGGTATCCCAATCACCGAAAAAATCAAAGCAAAGATCACGGCCGCCAATAAAAAATTCATCAAAGAACCTGAGACAATAACAGCCATCCGTGCCCAAAGCGGTTTTTGATCAAAACGCTTCTCATCAGGAACGTCTTCATTTTCTTCAAAATTTTCACCGGTCAATTTACAAAAACCACCTAAGGGCAAGGCTCGTATACTATAAAGCGTTTCTCCTTTTTGATGGCCGATAATCTTCGGACCCATTCCTAAACTAAACTCTTCCACCCGTATTCCTGTCATCTTGGCTAAAGCAAAATGCCCAAATTCATGAACGAAAATAATTACACCAAAAACAAGAATGGAAATAATAAACGTTTGCAATTAATCACACCCCTTTACAAAGTAGGCAAAACTTCTTGAACCTTTAAACGAGCCCATTGATCAATTTCCAGTATATCACTAAGTACAAAATTTTCCAGAGCATTGTGTTGTGCCATCACCTTTTCAATAATGTGAGGAATATCCACGAATCTTATACCGCCTTTTAAAAAAAGTTGCACAGCTTCTTCATTCGCCCCATTAAAAACCGTGGTCATCGTCCCGCCTATTTTGCCGGCTGTAAAAGCTAAAGACAAACCGGGGAATTTCAGATAATCCGGTTCACTAAAGGATATTTCCTGGAGTTTCGCAAAATCAATTTTGGGAAACGTATTCGCCACCCGTTTAGGATATGTTAAAGCATACTGAATCGGCACCCTCATATCTGTACAACCCATTTGTGCTAAAATGGCCCCATCTTCATACTGCACCATGGAATGAATAATGCTTTGCGGATGAACCACTACTTCAATTTTCTCATAAGGAACTCCAAAAAGCCAATGGGCTTCAATTACTTCCAACCCTTTATTAATCAACCCCGCGCAATCTACCGTGATCTTAGCTCCCATCTTCCAATTAGGATGGTGTAGGGCCTTTTCCGGCGTAACCTGAAGAAGTTCCTCTTTAGTGTAATTTACAAACGGACCTCCCGAAGCAGTCAGAATTAATTTATCCACGGCCGTTCGGTTTTCCTCCTCAAGACACTGGAATACCGCCGAATGCTCACTATCCACAGGAATAATTCTAATTCCTGCCTCTTTCGCTGTTTGCATTACTAGAGAACCGGCCGTAACAATTGTTTCTTTATTAGCCAAGGCTACAGTTGTTTTATTTTTCAGTGCAGTTAGAGTGGGTAACAACCCATTAATACCACTCACTGCCACTAGCAGAAGATCAATTTCTGGTAGCTCTGCTAAATTGACCAGCCCATTCATCCCACTAAAAACTTCTGTTTTACTTTCCGTTTTACTTTTGAGAAAATCTTTTAAAAGAGGAACGTCAGCAGCTGAAGCAAGAGAAACATACTTAGGTCGATATTTTTCAATTTGTGTGGCTAACAACTGTAAATTAGCACCGGCTGCCAGACCGATAACTTCAAATTGTTCCGCCAATTCATCCACCACTTGCAAAGTCTGTCGACCTACAGAACCGGTAGAACCTAAGATCGCTATTTTTTTGACCATTTTAAAACCTCCCATATCTAATCTTTCTGCATCATTTCGTTTTTTTAACTTAATATTCCTGGTTCCATCCTTTTAAGACTCCTTTAATAAAAATAAACGTAAATGGTCCGATAATAATCCCCCAAACGCCAATAAATTTCAAGCCGAGATAAAGGGCCAAAAGAGTGGCCAAAGGATTAAGCCCTATACTTTGGGAAAGAATTTTCGGTTCAATCAACTGTCGAATCGCACTTACTATGCCATAAACAATGAGTAATGCTATCCCAAAAGAGATTTGTCCTGAAATAAATACCAAAATAGCCCAAGGGATAAAAAGTGCTCCCGGACCTAAAATAGGCAAAAGATCAAGAATGCCTACCATAATACCTATTGTAAGTGCATAATCAACACCGATTAAATTAAGACCAATAATTGTTAAAATAGCCGTGATACTGATTAAAATGGTTTCAGCTCTGAAAAAACCCACAAGAGCCGTGCTAATATGACTAATTAAGGCACTGGTAGGCTTAATATGTTTCTTGGGAAGCAGCTTATAAAAAAGCTGCATGATCTTTTTTTTATCCCTACTAATAAAGAAGGTAGCTAATGCCGAAACAATTAAAATAGTAATAAATCTTGGTAATCCCGTCAGGAGTCCAAAAAGAGAATTGGTGATTTTAGCAATAATTCCGGCCGTTTGATCTATTACCGTATTCATACTATTACGCAAGGCCTCTTGTGCTTGCTGGGGAAGAGGATTACTAGTAAGATAATTTCTAATCCCTTCAATTGTTTGTAAGATATAGTCATACCAAGTTCGCGTATAAATAGGCACTTGCTGATAAAGATCCGAAAGTTCAATAACCAAACGAGAAATTACAAAAACCATAAACAGAACAACAAAAACCAATAGCAAGATTAAAATAATAGCAACAGCTAACCCTCTTTTAATCCCTCTCCTTTTCTCCAGCCAGTCAACAAGAGGATCAATTAAGATCGCTAATACTATTGCAACTAAAAAGGGAAAGAGACCTTTGAATAAAAAGCTGATGACATTGAAAGCCATTGGAATAAAATAAGCTACAGCAAAAAACAACGTTATCATCAAAACTAAAACGATTAAAATTTTTAAAATTGTTTTACTATAACGTTCTAAATCAGGATTCACCATCACAACAACCTTTCTAAAATATTAAATAAATAATACGTAAGCGGAGCAGCCAATAAAGTACTATCAAATCTATCTAGGATACCCCCATGTCCCGGAATAATTTGACTGGAATCCTTAATTTGCGCAAACCGTTTGAGAGTACTTTCAAAAAGATCTCCCATCTGTCCGGCAATAGAAACTAGCGGAGCAATATACAACAGGATCCTTCCTTCTACCAAAGATAAACTAGGAACACTTATACTAAACAAATAAGCAGCAATAATCCCGGTAAATAAACCGCCCAGAAAACCTTCCCAGGTTTTTTTCGGACTAATTGCCGGTGCTAATTGGTGTTTACCAAAAAATGTCCCAATAAAATAGGCCCCTGTATCAGTACTCCAGACAATGATAAATAGATAAATAATCAACCAAAAGCCGTCTGTCATTTGGCGCAACAAAATCAGATGAAAAAAACCACAAGTAACATAAATTACGCCCAAAAGAGTAAAAGACAAATCAAGTGGTGAGTATTGGGGGTAATTCCTAAGATAACTAAAATAGCAAAATATAAGATAGAAGAAAAGCAGGGGAATAATATAATTATATTTTAACAGATAAATTAACGGAAATAAAAGAGCGCTAATCCATAAAGGAAAAGATAACGCTTGGCAATGAGACTTTTTAATAATATTACGAAATTCATAAAGACCTAATACCATTAACAGAAAAACTGCCAGCAAGAGATAAAAGCCGCCTTGATAAACAAGAAACAGCAGCACAGGTATTCCTACTAAAGCACTAAGAATTCTTTTTAAAAGCAAACTTATCACCAACTTATCTTATTTTTTTAATCCCCCAAAGCGACGCTGCCGATGCTGATAATCATTGATAGCCTGATACAAATGTTGGGCAGTAAAGTCAGGCCAAAAAACATCAGTAAACCAGAACTCTGTATAAGCAGATTGCCAAAGAAGAAAATTACTAAGCCGTTTTTCTCCGGCTGTACGAATCAATAAATCCGGGTCAGGAATACCTGCAGTATATAAATAGCTGATGAAAATTTTCTCCTCTATCTTTTCAGTTTGAATCTTTTTATTCAAAACATCAGCAGAAATCTTTTTTACAGCTTCAATAAGTTCCTTTCTTCCTCCGTAATTTAAAGCTATTTGCAAATATAGCTGCTTATTATCAGCCGTTTCCTGTTCTGCTTTTTTGATACGCGATAACGCCTTTGTCGGAAGCTCCGTAATATCTCCAATTGTTTTTATTCTAACATTATTTTGCTTTAATACATGAAGTTCTTTTTCAATATATTCAACCAAGAGCTCCATTAGAGCATTAATTTCTTCTTGCGGCCTTTTCCAATTCTCTGTAGAAAAAGCATAAACAGTAAGATAGCTAACCCCTAACTCTGCACAGGTTTTAACTGCTCTTTTTAAGCTTTCTACGCCGGCCCTATGTCCTGCCGCTCTGGGAAGTCCTCTTCTACTAGCCCAGCGCCCATTTCCATCCATAATTATCGCGATATGGTCAGGTAGAGGATCTCTTGTAAGTTCGGCTTTATCAATCTTGATAGATGTATGTTTAAATAAATTTTTTAATACCTTCAGCATCTAAAACCATACTCCTCCTATAATAAAAGCCCCCTCATCGAGGGGGTAATCTTACAGTATATAATCAGGCGGCCTAAAATACCCAACGAGAATATGCAACACATTATTTAGCTTTTTTATCCTAATTACTCTTTTATCTACACTCCCGGCCTGTTGATAAGGATCAGCTGTATAACAAAGGCAATATTTTGTCTGAGGAAAATTTACCATTAAATACGTACAAGCCTCTACTTCTTTCATGCCTAAAATAGTATTATACTCCACTTTATACTTCCATAATCTCCTTTTCTTTAACCTCCAGGACGCGGTCAATTTCTTTAGTATATTTATCTGTTAGCTTTTGCATTTCGTCCTGTCCTTTTTTAGCGTCATCTTCGGATATTTCTTTACCTTTTTCAACCTCTTTAATCCTATCATTAGACTCACGCCGAATATTTCTAATCCCTACTTTAGCATCTTCAACCTTCTTCTTGGCTTGCTTTACTAATTCTAATCTTCTTTCCTGGGTTAACTGAGGAATAGCAATACGCAAAATAGTTCCATCATTGCTAGGATTTAAACCTAGATCAGATTTTAAAATAGCTTTTTCAATTAGGGCAAGAATCCCCTTATCCCAAGGCTGTATAGTTAAAAGACGAGGTTCCGGTGCCGAGATATTGCCCAATTGATTAAGAGGGGTTAATGTTCCGTAATAATCTACCTGGATTTTTTCTAAAAGAGCGGGATTAGCACGTCCGGCTCTCATTGTAGAAAAATCCTTGCGCAATACCTCAATCGTTTTTCTCATCTTATCTTCAGCTTCGTTAAGAATGTCTTTTAACATTTTTTCTACCTCCCTATATATGTACCTATTTTTTCGCCCATAATAACTTTTCTAATATTACCTTCCTCTAAAATACTAAACACAATCAACGGTATATTATTATCCATACAAAGCGTTGTTGCCGTGGAATCAATTACCCCCAGTCCTTTATTTAAAACATCAATATATTGCAAAGAGGTAAATTTCTTGGCCGCAGCATTTCTCTTGGGATCACAATCATATACCCCATCCACCTTTTTGGCCATAAGAATAACCTCAGCTTCAATTTCCGCTGCGCGCAAGGCTGCCGTCGTATCCGTGGAGAAAAAAGGATTTCCTGTGCCAGCCGCAAAAATCACCACCCGTCCTTTTTCCAAATGACGCATCGCTCTTCTTCTAATATAAGGTTCGGCAATCTGCCGCATTTCAATAGCAGAAAGAACCCTTGTTAATACTCCATAATTCTCCAGGGAATCTTGTAAAGCAAGAGCATTAATTACCGTAGCAAGCATCCCCATATAATCCGCAGTAGCCCTATCCATCCCACGAGCACTTCCGGAAACTCCCCTCCAGATATTGCCTCCGCCCACAACAATTGCCGTTTCTACGCCTGCTTCTACAATCTCTTTTACTTGTCGTGAGATTGAATCCAAGATTTGATGTTCTAAACCAAAGCCTTGCTGTCCTGCTAATGCTTCCCCACTAAGTTTAATAATAACCCTCTTATATTGTGATTGAATTATACTCATTGTAATCCTCCAATCTATAAAATTCTACACAGAGAATTGAAAACCCTTTTTTTAATTCTCACGCTCTAAAATCTTTTCATAACTGACGGTATTTTAATAAAGAGAACACCAAGTGTTCTCTTTATTAAAAATAAGATAAGCTATTTATTAAGCTGTGACATTACTTCTTCTGCAAAATTTTCTTCTTTTTTCTGCAGCCCTTCGCCTACTTCATAACGAACAAAGCGTCTCACCTTAATGTTTTCGCCTATTTTGGAAATTTTCCCCACAATTAAATCTTTAACGGCAATTTCAGGATCTTTAATAAACGGTTGTTCTAACAAACATACCTCTTTAAAATATTTTTCAATTCTACCTTCGACCATTTTTTTCACTACTTTTTCCGGTTTTCCTTCATTCAGTGCTTGAATCTTCAAAATCTCTCTTTCTTTTTCCAGAATATTTTCAGGGACATCTTCTCGCTGCACAAATTCCGGACTTGATGCGGCAATCTGTAAAGCAATGTCCCTCGCTAACTCTTTAAAAGCCGGAGTTTTTGCCACAAAATCGGTTTCACAATTTAATTCTAATAAAACACCAATCCTGCCCCCGCCATGAATATATGCTTCTACTATGCCTTCAGCAGATATTCTGCCGGCTTTTTTGGCGGCAGCAGCTAAACCTTTTTCGCGGAGATACTCCACAGCCTTTTCAAGATCACCATTTTTTTCAGTAAGCGCTTTTTTGCAATCTAAAACGCCCGCACCGGTTCGTTCCCGTAATTCCTTAACCATTTCCATCGTAATCATCTATCTCGCCCCCTATACTTTAATTACCTTATAGTATACCAATCTCTGCCTATAGAAATAAGTATAAAAGAGGTGACAAGAGGTTCTGTCCCCCTGTCACCCCTTAGTATTATTATTCTTCGTCTTGGCCGATTGTTTCTTGTTCTTTTACTGTTTCTTGTTCTTTTATTGTTTCTTGTTCTTTTACTGTTTCTTGTGCTTCTACCTTTTCTTGTTTTTCTTCGATAACTTGTTCAGGTTTATTAATTTCTTCAGCTTTTTCAGTTTCGTAAACTTCATTAGCCACCTGTCCCTGATTTGCTTCCAAAACCGCCTCCGCTATTTTAGCCGTTAAAAGTTTAACTGCTCTAATCGCATCATCATTTCCCGGAATAACGTAATCAACCTCATCAGGATCACAATTAGTATCAACAATCGCCACAATCGGAATCCCCAGTCGCTTCGCTTCTGCTACTGCAATATGTTCTTTACGGGGATCAATAATAAATAAGGCACCAGGTAAACCGGACATCTCTTTAATTCCGCCGAGAAATCTTTGCAACTTTTCTCTTTCACCCATTAAACTAGCCACTTCTTTTTTGGGCAAAACTGAAAATGTGCCCTTAGTTTCCATTTCCTCAAGTTCTTTTAAACGTTGAATTCTTTTTTGGATAGTATGATAATTGGTTAATGTTCCACCTAACCAACGTTCATTAATAAAAAACATCCCACAGCGTTCTGCTTCTTCCTTAATTGTTTCCTGGGCTTGCTTTTTTGTACCAACAAATAAAACATTTTTACCTTCAGAAACTACACTGCGAATAAACTCATACGCTTCTTCTACTTTTTTAACTGTTTTTTGCAAATCAATAATGTAGATTCCATTTCTTTCAGTAAAAATATATGTGGACATTTTAGGATTCCATCTTCTCGTTTGATGTCCAAAATGTACCCCTGCTTCTAACAATTGTTTCATAGAAATGACAGACATCTCTACACCTCCTCTCCACTGGTTTTACCTCCGTTATTCTCATTTTTGCCCCAGACCACATAGGCACCTTGAAGCAAATCCAATAACGTGTGTATTTTTACACCAATTGTAAGTATAACACAAACTTATAGTATCCGACAAACGTTTTCTTAAAAAAATAAAATATTTTTTCCTTAATCTTGACCCGTGATCTTTTTTCCCAAATTTAAACGCAAGGCAACTTCGCCCTGGGTAGTATTTAATTTTTCTGCAATCTCCATGATCGTTTTACCCTCTTTGAACATTTTAGCTATTTCTCTTGTAACCGGATTAAATAAATCTTCCTCTATTTCATTAGTACTCACTACTTCTTTTTTCAGTCTTCTCTCTTCTTCTGAAATATCTGCCAGCAGTTTTTTACCTTCAGTTATTTTCGCTTCCAGACCATCAAGATAATTATTGGAAAGATATGAAGTTTCATTAAGCAACTCTTCAATATTTTTTTGTGAAGCAAGAAACTCCTCTTTCAAAACAGCAAGCTTAGTAAGTTTAAAAGAGCTGATCAGCACTAAAGAAAGATTAATAATCAGAGTAAACAAATTCAGAATGATTATTTTCAAAATACTACCCCTCCACACTAAATTGTTTTAAATTTTAATATCAAGATATCTACCTTTATTAGAAGTATATTTTTGCTCGCTATTTTTTTCTGCTTTCTTGGCAGAATCAGCAGCCTTTTTTTCTTGCTTTTCTTTTTCCTTGTTCTCCTTTTCCTTTTTTTCTTCCTCACTCTGTATTCTGTTTTGTTCTGTAGGGTTCAGCTGATTTACAGCCTGTTCTTGATGCTTCAGATTTTCCTGTATTAACTGGTTCATAATTTGCTGATCAGTTTGCTGCTGACCCTGAGCCGTCCTGTTTACCCTTTCCACTTCACCGGCACGTGGCACAATAACTTGCATCTCAATGGGGTTAATTGTCATAGATTAAACCCCCTCACTTCATAATCATCAAGCCGAAATTCCACCCTTTCCTTTTCTTCATTAACATTTAAAGTAGCGTTACCAATCGTTACAACTACTCCACAATAAACCATGTTCATTACTCTAATTCTGGGATTTCCCATCTCATGAAAAAGCTGTTCCAATTCCAGTTTTCGATTTTGAAATTCTTCTATTTCTTTTTGGCATTGATATTGGCGTCGGCAAATTTTCATAAATAATTCCTGCTTATCCCTAGATAACTCTCCGGCCCTTTTCTTTATTTCCTGAAGTGTATTAAAGATTTTCTGATTTTTTTCATAATCCTTCCGATCTTTTTTTAATTTACTACAGAGAGCCTTATATTCGTCCCTTAATTCCGGCAAAATGCCTACTTCTAACAAAGTAGCCGTACCCATCGGTGCCCCAATATTTTTAGCGGAAATTTCTTCTCCTACAGAAATTTTTCCGCCCACGATTAAACCTTTTTTACCGCTCACTACCAGCTTTCGCCCGGCTTTTACAATACTATGCATTACTGCCTCAGTTACAATGATCTCTTCATTACTTAGAATATTACTGTTTTCAATATAACGAGCAAAGACGCTTCCTTTTACTTCTGCTTTACCACGTACGATCCCTTTATTCACCTTGAGGTTTCCTCCCGCTAGTACTGTTCCCTCTAAATTGCCAAATATTTCTACATCGCCGCCTGCTTCCACAAGAAAAGAGTTTTTCACACTTCCTTTGATGATTACATTACCGGGGAATTTTATATTACCGGTATTAAAATCGACATCACCTTTTACTTCATATGTCGGATGAACATTTATTTTATTATTAATATAGTTAACATGACCTTGTTTAGTCGAAACTAACTTTGTATTATTCTCGGTGATTTGTGTATTCATACCCACGGGAAGACGCCTATCTTTTCCAGGGTTTGCTTTTACCTCCCCACCCAGTACATTAACACCACTTATCCCCGGAGTCGCCAAGGTTTTTTCCACCAGAACAGTCCCCTGATCGACAATTTGAATTAAATTAAGACTATAGAAATCCACACGACCATCTTCTAATTCCTTAGGTTTTAAAGCTAATCCCCCTGTATTAATAAAAAATTTTAGACTGGCATCTTTACCATGTTCAGCCGGTTTCCCTGTTGCAATAATCCACTCTTGATAAGCGGGTTGTCTTTTAATTATTTCGGAAAACAATTTACTTTTAATCCCATATTTAATTCCTTTAGCTTGCAGGAAGTTCTGCAGATCTACCATGGTTAACACGCTGTCATCTAAGGAAGGATACACCTTCAAAATAGCTGTCATCAAATCATCAGAAAGAGAAAGTTCTAATAAAGATGCATAGATAATTTTTTCCTCGTTAGCGGCAATTTTTACTTTTTCTCCCGTAGCTTCGGTAAAACATTTTTCCAACACATCAGCTTCACAAGTAATTTTACGCATAGCTAATTCATTAGACAAACATTCCATGCTCGTCAGACAAGGATGATCTCCGGACTGTTCTACTATTAAATAAATGTCGTCTTTAAATTTTTGTAATTTAACTTGTCTCTTTATCTGCTCCATTTTTTCTACCCTCATCTCATCATTTTCTTAATCCGAGCAAGCTTTCCCCGCATTCTAAAAATAGCCTTAGTATGGAGCTGAGAAATTCGCGACTCGGATAGCTCCAATACACTGGCAATTTCTTTATTTGAAAGGTCATGAAAATAAAAAAGGCTAATCACTAATTTTTCTTTTTCCGGTAACTCGGCAAGAGTTTTTCCCAGAATAGCTTTAATTTCTTTTTCTTCCGTAATATCCACCGGATTAGGGCTTTCCGGGTTAGGAAGATTATCCTTTAAGTAAAAATCCTCTTCTTCGGAAAGTGTTTCATCAAGAGATAAGATCGTAATAATTTGGACAGTTCTTAACCACTGAGACAGTTCTTCCAAACTAATTTTTAATTCCATCGCAATCTCTTCATCTGTGGCATTTCGTCCCAACTGCATCTCCAGTCTCTGATAAGCCTGTTCAATTAATTTGGCTTTTTTCCTTACTGAAACCGGCAACCAATCTTCTTTGCGAATTCCGTCAATCATGGCCCCCTTGATTCGTTTAACAGCAAAACCGGTAAAGGGGATCCCTAAATTAGGATTATAGCGATCTATGGCCTCAAGAAGCCCAAAAATACCATGACTATATAAATCCTCCTTATCCATATGGGTAGGAAGTGAATAAGCCATTTTTTTAGCTATTTTCTGTACTAAAGAAATATAATGAATAATTAATTCATCTTTAATTGCCAAATCCCTTTTTAAATAATACTCTTGCCAAAGATTATACGCTTCCATTCTTTAATTTTAACTCCTTTTTAAAGTAACCCTTTTTTTCTTAATTCAATCTGGCGTAAATATATATTATTAATAATAAGTTTTCGCTGTTCTTCAGAAATACAAGTAAACCTAACCCCTACTATCTTCTGTTTCATCCCATTACTATCTAATTCCCACTTATTCCAAATCACTATTCCTGTCACCTCAATCAGAATATCTTTAAGCATAAATTCAAGATGAACAGTTGTTTCCTTAGGGAAAAGAATAGGATTAGTGATAACAAGTAAGACGCCACCTCCACTAAGATCCCTTGATTGACAAGCAGTTTTCTTCAGATCTCCTTCATGATTCACATATGATAAAGATACTTCCATCGCATAATTTACCCTGACAAATTCTCTGTTCTCAATACGTTCTATCGTCTCAGGATGAGCTACTAAAATTTGCTGTAAAACATCAAATATATTTTCTTTAAGATAAGTATGAAGGATAAAAATAGCAGTTCTATTCCAAAAACAAACCTTGATCTTCGTACCGGGAAGAATAAAAACAGGAACTCTGTTTTTGATAGGTGCAGCAAGAAAAATACCTATTTCATTAATGTTTTCAATACGGCTGGCATATCGTTCAACTTTTTTCTCGTCACTAATAACCTCTATATTAACTAATTGATTCACTTTTAAAAAATCTTTTATCTTTATCATAAACCATACCTACCTAAAATATTGTGCAACTTTACTAAAAAAAGCATTAATTCCTCTTTTTTTCTCAAGTTGGTATTCCTGATCCGAAAGTTTAGCGGCAATAGTATATATGTTTTGAGCAGCCATCGACTGAGGATACGTTAGAAGAAAAGCCTGCTGCTCCTGTATCGCCTGTCTGACTTTCGTATCTTCAACGACAAAACCTAAAAACTCAATATTATGCTTTAAAAATCTATTAACCGCAATTTGCAGCTTATTATACACAACAGCCGCCTCTTTAGGAGAGGGAACTCGATTCACCACTAAATACATCCTCCCTTGATAGTTCTGCTGATACAATGATTTAATAAAACCATATGCATCAGTTATCGCCGTTGGTTCATGCGTAGTAACGACAATTAATTCATCCGCTGCTAAAGCAAAACTTAATACTGATTTAGACAGTCCGGCTCCGGTATCAATCAACAAATAATCGGCTTTTCCTTCCATCTTACTTAATTTTGTTAAAAAGTTTTCCAACTGCCACTCTTTAAGGTTAGCTAGTTCCTGCATCCCGGACCCGCCCGGTATTAAATATAAGCCATTAGGTCCTTCAATTATTACTTCCGATATGCTTTTTTCACCATCAATAACGTGGGAAAGATTATAAGCAGGAGTAAGCCCTAAAATAACATCGAGATTAGCCAGACCTAAATCTGCATCAAGCAATATTACTTTTTGCTTAAATTCGGTAAGTGCCAAAGCTAAATTCAAGGAGACGTTGCTTTTCCCAACTCCCCCTTTCCCGCTGGAAATAGTAATAACACGGGTTCCTTTATTAGCTTTATTTATTTGTGCTTGAATACTGTTTTTCATTTGTTTAACGATCAGTCGTAAAGAATCAGCCTGATTATTCATGTTATTACTCCTTCATTAACATTTGCACAAGTTTAATTGGATCAGCAATTTCAATATCATCGGGAATGTTTTGCCCGATAGTAAAATAAGAAATAGGATGTTTTTCATGACAAGCAATATTAT
>DHPU01000064.1:17118-17300 GCA_002407935.1 Peptococcaceae bacterium UBA5356 | reverse complement strand
TGTTGAAAATCTTTTCTGATGTTGACTATCTTTTCATGTAGTCTTGCTACTTTAATCCTTTGTTTAATCCAATTCTTACTGCACTTTGTCTTTTTCGCTAATTGCCTTTGTAGTTGAGCCAATTTTTGTTGATATTTATATAATGCCTTGGGATCTTTGATATGATTGCCTTGATTATCGAT
>DHPU01000064.1:16903-17059 GCA_002407935.1 Peptococcaceae bacterium UBA5356 | reverse complement strand
CACCAATACCGAAATAAAATATTTACCGCTGGGAACTTGGCTGATCGTTGCGGATTTTATCTGACCATAGAACTGTCTGTGTAATTTACACTTTATCCACTTGAGTTTAGGTAATTTTATTTTGTTATTGGTAAAATCCGGTTCTATATTGTTATT
>DHPU01000064.1:3966-16769 GCA_002407935.1 Peptococcaceae bacterium UBA5356 | reverse complement strand
CTATATTTATGGATTCTTTTACTTTTAAATTTAGGGAAGCCCGCGTGTTCCCGAAAAAACTTTTGATAGGCACTATCTAAATCATAGATTGAATTAGTTAAGGCAAATTTATCTACCTCTTTAAGCCAGGTAAATTCAGTTTTTAATTCCTTGTTACAATGATTATTACAATCATATTTGGTCATTGATTTTTGTTCTGCTTTATATAATTCTATTTTCTTGTCTAGATAATAATTAAAAACAAAACGTACACAGCCAAATGTTTTAGCCAGTTGGATCCGTTGTTCATCGTTAGGATATAGTCTGAATTTATAAGCTTTTAGCATAGATAAATTCACCTGCCCTGCTTTTGAGACTGAATATATTGTGCTCCCTATATTTTACCACAAACATAAGTTCGTAGTCAAGACCTTCTGTTTTGTGGTAAAATGTGGTTATATATGCACACAATAAAATCAAGCGTTAACAATAGACAATAGATTAGATGGGTTTTTATTCCGACATATTCGTCACTTACTCACGACTGAAGTCACGAGAATGCGTGACGAAATTTTTCAATTATTATTTGTTTATTAGATTATATTAAAAACATATCCGCCAAGCACAGCTGTAAGGAATATTACAGCGACTATCGAGGCAACCAGTTTCTTTTTAAAGATACCTGCCAGCATGCTCATCTCTGGTATAGCCATGCCCGCGCCGCCGATAATCAATGCTATAACAGCACCAACGCTCATTCCTTTTTGCATTAAGGATAACCCGATGGGTATTGCGGTTTCAGCGCGGATATAGAGGGGGATCCCGATAATTGCCGCAATTGGAATGGCTAATGGATTATCCGGTCCAGCATACCGTAATACTATGTCTTGCGGAAGGTATCCGTATATCACTGCTCCAATACCAACGCCTATAAGCAAATACCCTAATATACTGTAAAAATCGCCCCACGCTTTTGAGAATGCAAGCTTCAATTTATTTTTAAATGCTTGGGGTACTTCTTCATCCTCGTGAACACCTCCTTTAATTCTAACTTTCTTAACAAGATCGGCTCCTCCGATTTTTTCAAGTAAGATACCAAAAATAATTGCTGCACCAAAAACGATAATGAAGTACGTTGTCGCGACCTTAATTCCCATCAACGCCAACAGCATTGCCAATATGATCGGATTTAGTAAGGGCGATGCTATGACAAATGACATGACTGCGCCAAAGGGTATTCCAATTTCAAGAAAGCCCAAAGTCATGGGAATTGTTGAGCAAGCGCAAAAAGGGGTCAAAGACCCAAAGAATGCTCCCATAATATTAGCAAATACACCTTTACCAGACATCCAGCTTTTAATTTTTTCCTGTGGCAAGTACATAAGCACCAGAGCTACTATAGTACTTATTCCAAGAAACAGTACTGTTAACTCTGCGGTTATAATAAGAAAATATTTCATTGTTTCAATAAATGTATTCAATTATCAGCCCTCCAATCTTATCTTAATTTTTTCTGATATATCCTTTTTCCCGTATTGCTTTGTACAGCAATTCCATCACATCTCTGATATTGACAAGTGAATCTTGTTCTACAGAATCAAGCACTTCCAACAGATATTCACTGTATCGATCAGATATCTTTTTAACAGCATTTAAGCCCTTCACTGTTGGAATAACACAACATACACGACCATCTTTTGAAGACTGTTCACGTAATACATAGTTTTTTTCTTCAAGACGGTCGATAACTTTGCTTACTCCACTTTTTGTTATGTTTAATGCTGTTCCAATTTCTTGTATTATAATATCTTTCATTCCGCAAACTTTTTTAAGTGCCATATATTCAACTAATGATAAATCTTCGCAGCATTCACCATCAAATCCTTGATTTCCAAAATACCAGGATAAGTCTTGGATTAAGTTATAAATTTCTGTAATGTTCTTGTTCATTTTTTATCTCCTCTAAAATAATAGTTTCCATCATCAACTATTATTTTAGTCTGTTTAGTTTCCATTGTCAACTACTTTATTATATGTTCCTCGCGAATTTCTGTGCACCTTAAGACGACTATTAATATTTTTATATTTCTACGTCAAGCTCAACACCTGACTTAAACTCAACAGTCAGTTTATTGTTTTTGGCAAGTATAAATCCGCGCAGTGCGGAACTTAATTTTCCGATGAATAGTTGCAGATGAGATTATATAAAAAAGTTTACCACAAACGTTCTTTTACTTTTATATACCCGTGCGCTAATGATTACAACTACTACACTACGTGTTGGGCTAATTCGTGGTTCTTTTTGTCTTCCTCCGTCTGTGGCTCAATTTGACTAATCCCATGTGGCTCAGAGTGCCCTTCATTATCCACATGCACAAAGGTAATAAAGCCATCCACGAGAAACTCGCCATCCTTCGTCGAAACCTTCACATAAGACACCAGCCTTGAACGCCCCACCCAGATCACTTTGCTGGTGAACTTGATCGTATCTCCCCGATGAACCGCTTTTGTAAAGGTCATCCCATGAATTTTCAGGCAGACAGTATTATTAGGAAAACTGATATCTGCCGCCGCAATAAATCCAGCTTCTACAAACCACTCTGCACATCTCCCCGCAAACAGGGTACCATGGTGATTTAAATCTTCACTCTTAATCAGCCTGTACACAGTAAATTCCTTGATTTTCATCCAACATTCCTCCCCTATCTCTAACACTAATTTGAAAGAAAGCTTTAATTCCTCACTGATTTTTTTAATTTCAATAATGGGATTGCCTTCAAGATAATCAAATACTTTCATATCTTGATATATAGTTAAGAGAACAACCGGCCCGTAAGCCATTTGTCCTCTTAACTATTTGCCTTATTTTACTTCGTTTTAGGCTTGTTCACTGTCTCTATTGAGGAAGATATTGGAGTAATCGCTTTCTTTTCCGCCTTCTTCTTCTTCTTTTCCTTGTTCTTTGGGCTCTTGTCTCCCATAGTAGCTACCTCCAATCAATAATCATTCCTTCACTCACTCACTCACTTTAGTATACTCTCTTACTGGCATTTTTACCATTAAGAGTCCTGAGGTATTCTGTAATGAACTCATAGATTTGTTTGCCGAGGGTGGTATTGCTTTGGTGCTTTTACCACATATTGGAGGTTCTTTTCTTCATGGAGCATCTTTTTACGATAGGGATCATCTTGTTATGGGATTAACCGTTCGTGGAAAAGATGCGGATGTTCTTATATCCCCAGAGCAATGTGAACCTCTCCCACTTATAGAAGATGGGAGGTTCACGACAAGGGTTGAAAGATACCCCGGTACTGTATATCAGTCCCTTTATCTGCAGGTGCAGGCTCTGTGAAAGGCGGCGAACTAATCTGCTTTACAACGGCTCCACCGCCATATAATTCTGTGCTTTCTCCGGTATACAGAGGCGTGCTTAAGGCATCAAAAGCCGTCTCGCCGCCAAAACCATAATACCCGGTGTTCGCTTTCAGCAACATAGCTGCTCTAAAGTTAGTCATAAACTCCCCGAAGGACAGGTCGGCATTAATGTGCTTCTTGATTACGTTCTCAACTGCTTCGTATCCCCCCGCTGAATCCTCGATTATCTCTCGGAAGAGTTTTACCTCTTCTTGCCCTTCTTTTACTTCGCCCAACGCCTGCTCTACCTGAGTACGCAGATATTGCCCAAATAAATAGGAAAGCGCATAATTGGCCAGGATGCCCTCATCATTAGCCCAATTCAAAAGTGATCTGCCGTTTCTAATTGCATCAGATTTATTATAATAGTCTATCCGCCCAGACTGTACGCCGTTATACATATGTTCCGCCGCCATAGAAAGAGCTTCATTCAACCATGTGTCCATATCCCCTCCTGTGCTCTCCGATTTTTCAATCATAGCCCTATTACAATTTACCATATGCTGAAATTCATGCGCTAAAGTTGAATACGCTTTTGTTACATCCGGAGGAACACTTTTATCCTTTGTCATTGTCGGATATGTATCAATATAGAATATTTCCATCTGATTGGAGTCCAGCATTGCCAAATTTAAGTCATCGGGAGCAAAATATCCCCCGACATATCCGGTACCGGAACCGGCATAGGTATCCTGAATATCAAAGCACAAGATTGCTATCTTACCATCCCCGTTTACATCAGATTCTGTGTAAAAAAAGTTCTCTGTCACCAACGAATAAATATTATCGTCAAATTCCTCCCCTATTTGCTTTGCCATTTCGTCGGTAAAATTAACTGTAGTGGTACATCCCACCCATACTTCTACCTTCGTCCCTATGTACGCCAACCTGGCTGTAGTTACCCCATAAGTATAGGGATTGGTATTAAAATTACACACATTAAATCCTCTGGTTTCATTCAGCACACTCGGCTCAGGAGCAGACATCATCAAATTTCGTTCTATCGGATTTATGCCCTTGGTCGGTTCATAAGGTAACACGGGATTAATCCTGTATGCCTCTAGTTCCAGTCCGGCAGGGGATTGGTTCGTCATGTTCAACTGCTGACTTGTACCATTTATACTATTGCTCCCCATGCTCAACGTTCCCGTTGACTGAATTGAAGTAGCATTAGTAGACTCATTACTGACTAACAGCCGGTTCCCATGATAAACGGTTCCCTGGTCATCCACATTCGCTATCGCCGTTACTTCTGCCGAAAGATCGCTATCTACAGTTGCTGCTACCTTGTAATAATATCTTTTACCCGCCTCTAGTTCCGTAGAATTATAAGCGTTAGTCTCAACATTATTCGCAATCTCTACATAGCCTGTCCCGCTTTGGGTAGAGCGGTAAACCTTATAACTAGCAGTGGCCTCTTCCCCGACAGTATCCCAAGTCAAAGAAATCGCCCGATCACCTGCCGCCGCCGCCAAGTTCTGTGGTACCTTGCTTTCGTCTGCAATTGCTCTGGTTACTTTAATTGTATAAGTCTTGGCTATTTTGCCTATTTCCTTGGTTTCTACAACTATAATCTTTTCAACGCCTGCTTCTAATGCAATTATGCCAGAGGCATCCCCAGATGTTACCGTTACCGTTTCTGTTTTTTCACCTACTATTACGGTGATTTCCCCTGCCCCGGTGGGAGTTACGGTAATACTTGCCACGTCACTGGCTACTCTAACGCCTTCGTATATATATTGGTTACCTGAAAACACATAATTTACCGGTAATCCGCTAAGTTCTAATCTCGTTAAATCGGCTGTATCCGGTACCGCTGTTACGGTTACCGTAATTGTCACATTCCCTGTACTATCTGCTTTACCGTCATTAGCCTTTACTACAATAGTCACTATTTTTTCTGCTTGGGCTGCTATCGGTGCATATGTTAAAAGGTTCCCTGCAAGGGTTACATTAGCACTTACATCAACTCCCTCTTCGTCTTGAGCGGATACCACCGTATAAGTTAAAACATCCTCTGTATCCGCATCCGTAAACCAAGCGGAAACATCGGCACGATACACCTCAATTGCCTCTCCGCTATCTGCCGGTATAGCCGTTCCCGTTTGGCTCGCTTGCCCTTCCACTACTGTAGGAGCGTTATTTACTGCCGCCGTTGTAATTTTTGTATCATCGCTACCGCTTCCGGCATCACCGCCACCGCCGCCAAATCCGCCCCCTCCGCTAAATCCACCGCCGCCAAATAAGGCTGCATCATCACCGGGGAGCTCCTCCTCTTCCACAGGTTCTCGCTCGCTTACCATTTTCCCGGCGATAAGCACTTCTATCCCTTCCGCCAGCTTTAACGTTGTCGGCTTGATTTCGATTACAACACCGTTAACATTAATATAAGCCGTCTGAATAACCCCTTGGTCTGTCACCGTTGCCGCACTATCTATAATAAGTGTGTTGAGCATACTTCCCTGTATTCCCAACCGTACTCTGCTCTGATCCGGTACATCTACCAGAACGGTTCCCAAGCGGCAATGTGAAAAAATAATACTATCTTCGCCGCCGCCGCTGACCTTGGTCGTTCCTTTAACCTGAACATTTTCCAGCGTAACGTGGCCGTCCCCTATGCCTTCGGTTAAGTAAAGGTTACCGTTAATTACTGCGTTTTTTAAAGTAACCCCGCTGCTGCTGATCGTCACATTACCGGCAATCGTCATGGTTTCCTGTTCCGCTCCATATCCATAAATACCGGCTTGATTATACAAAACTCCCCTGGCTCGGTCTAAAACAGAGATAGATTCCGCTCTGGTAATCGACTTGGTCGGTTGAAAGGTATTATCAGGATAACCGCCCATATAGCCGCCGCTAAGCACCGCTTCAATAGCAGACTTGCTCCATTGAGGAATATTCTGGGCATCCGTAAACATTAACGTTGAAGCTATCGGTACGTTTTGCGGCTTGAGAATCTTCGTCAGAATGGCTGCAACCTCTTGTCGGCTAATCGGATTATTGGGCTTAATCGTCCCATCGGGATAACCGCCTATATAGCCAACTGCTTTCGCTTTAGCTATTTCCGAAGCATACCAGTCCTTTTCCGCTACATCGGAAAAACTAAACGGACTTATTTTCGTGTAACCAAACGCCCTGTTGACCAAAGCAATAAATTCAGCCCGCGTAATTTTATTATTTGGCTTAAATGTTCCGTCAGGGTAACCTCCCACTAAACCTTTGCTTGTCCAGTCCGTAATTTGCTTTGCCGCCCAATGTCCCTCAATATCCGTAGGATTAAGCAATGATTCGGCATTAACACCCATCCCCGGGAAACAAAAACCCAGCAGAATAAAAACAAAGATAAAAAGATACCGCCAATTCTTAATTTTCCTCATGCGATAAACGCCTCCACTTTATACTTAAAAACCCTTTCTTTCCTTCTTTGTTTTCAGCAGTTATCTATATAAAGTATTCTGATTCTGTCAAGTAATTCTTCAAGAGCAACCTTTCGAATTCCAATATTCCTTAGATCTGGTTGATCACTCATGATTTTTTCAAGGAACCGGCTAATATCTTTATTTATTTCATTTTCGACCTTAATCCTTTTTGAAGGTAATATGTTAATTAGCAACCGAAAAATATCGTTCTTATGTTTTTTCACCGTTTTAGAATCAATCTGCTCACCCGCTTCAACTCTTTCAGATAAATCTAACCAAGCCTTTATTTTAAAAAGTATAATATATTCCAACTCTAAAACAGAATAACCATTTACAATGTTTTTTCCCTTTAAAAGCAGATTATAATAAGCGTCATTAAGAAGAATCGCGGATAAGCTGGCAACACTGTCGCCAATATAAATGGGTGTAAGTCCCGAGTCAAAATGCAACTGCATCTTCTCCGACTTTCGACTGAATAATTCTATCATAGCAGGAAATCCTGGTTCACTTGGTTGTGCAAAACGATAGAACTGCTCTTTTCCCGTACTCTTTTGTCGGTATTCATAGCCACCGTCTTTGATAAATTCCCAAAACTTAAATCCAAAAGATTCATCTAATACCTCAATGATAAGAACCATATCCAGATCTTTTGTAGCTCTAAAAGAAACCCCTATTTCGTCTAATAATATATCACAAGCCGTTCCCCCAATAAAAACATATTGTCCTGTGTAATTACTAAAATACTCTTTAAATTTCTCTATCCCATATACCATGTTTCACCCTTTAACCTTTCTTCAACTATCTGCTCAATTCTTTCATCATTGTTCTCTTTTAAAGATAGTGCTAAGGACGCAAGATCTACATATTTTTCTTTGCTTAATAATATTGGATCGTAGCTCCATACTTCAATTTCTATTAGTTTTCCATCCGCAATTCTATCCTTATCTTTCACAAGATAGGATTCAATCTCCTTTAACCTTTTTGAGGAAATAGCTCTAACAGGATTAGGGGGCGGATTTATCATGGAAACCATCGAAAGAGCCTCTAACCCTGCCACAAGAAGATCCCCTATTATTTCCCTTATATATACAATCTTCTTTATCGGATTTTTTAAATATTGACTCCCTTCACGATAATAATTCGGGTCACCAATCCTTTTGTATTTTTTACTTCTTCGGGTTTTTCCGCTAATTTCATAAGTCAAAAGCCCCACACAATAAAGATCATTTAAGATTCGAGAAGCAGTCATATTGGACGTATTTAAAACTGCCGCCAATTCTGTAGCGGAGATAGTCACATTTCGATTATATAACAAATATAAGAAAGCTAGTTGTGTAGAAGAAGAAAATGTAACTGTTTTTTTTGCCGGTTTATCTACAGTCTTTTTTAAATCCAATCCTAAAAAAGGTAAATACATCTGCCCATCTTCTACAACAAAAGGTACGCGATGTTTAATTAAACTTTTTCTTCGAAACCAAGAAATAGACTTATATAAAAATATTAAATGCTCATCAATCGTTTTATTAATCGCCTTTATATGTTTTTTTATAACATCTATTCCCGGAGCCTCCTGTAAAATCTCGATAAGTATACACTGCTGCCCTAATATTTCAACTTGATAGAAATTGTAAAAGTCAAGCAAAAACAAGGGGAGTTTTTGCCTCCCGTCCCAAGATTGAATACGTATGTTTTCATCAATATTTTCTTTTAAATAAATCTCAAGAGCGCCTTTCAAAATCATCACCTCTTTAAATGTAACTTATTTAGCTACAAATATAACACTGCTTCTTTTTTATTTCAAGTATTATTTTGTTATATTGATTTTTTCCAACTTTTGTATCTTAAACCATAGTGCCAGTATCAACGCGAAAACCAGTTCTATACCTAAAAGAGGAGTATCCGCGAAGCTTATCCTTCGGTGATACTCCTCTTTAAATTTACCTTAAAAATTAACCTGCCTCATTCTTATTACTTTACTCATTTTTGATTAAATGTACAATCTTATAGCCCTGCTCCTCCAGCTTTCTTTCTATCGCATCAGTGTTGAAGGTGTTTGTCCTAATGACTACATCACTCTTGCCGCCGCTACCCCGATATACGGCAATATGCGTAATATTAGCATCAAAGGATCGGAAAATCTCGCCTATAGTGCCAAGAGCGCCCGGTACATCGGCGGCCTCTACCGTAATTCTGCTCCCTATCTCCCTAAAACCAAGCAGTGCAATAAAGGCATCAAAAATATCACTTTCCGTAATAATCCCTACCAGCTTGTTCTCCTGCATCACTGCCAGTGAACTTATTCTGTTTTCCCGCATCAGCACAGCAGCCTCTTCCAGCAGGGCATCCGGAGCAATCGTAATAACCTCCTTCGTCATCGCATCACATACCTTCGCCTTCGACAACAAATAATTCAGTTCAAAGACACTTAACGTTGTTGTCTTAGGAGAAGATAAGGTTTGAATATCCATGTGCGTAAGCATACCCACAACCTTTTCGCCATTGACTACCGGAATTCTCTTAATACTCTTTTCACGCATTAATTCAATTGCTTCATTAATAGGTGCATTAAATGCAATAGTGTATGGATTGGCCGTCATTCTTCTTTTTACATACATAACTATTCCCCTCCTAAATAAGCTTTTTGAATTTCATTGCTCTTCACTAACTCCTCACCGGTTCCGCTCATCACGATCGAGCCGGTTTCCAGAACGTAGGCCCTGTGGGCAATGGATAGTGCCATGCTGGCATTCTGTTCCACCAGCAAAATAGTAGTACCGGTACTGTTAATGTCTTTAATTATGGCAAAAATTTCACGGACTAAAAGAGGAGCAAGACCCATGGAGGGTTCATCCAACAAAAGAATCCTCGGTTTAGACATCAAGGCACGACCCATCGCCAGCATCTGTTGTTCCCCTCCGGATAAAGTACCGGCTGTTTGCCTTTTCCGATCACTTAAAATAGGGAAACGTTGATAAATATTTTCCAGATCCTGCTTAATATTATGCTTATCCTTTCGCAGAAATGCCCCCAGCTCTAAATTTTCCAGCACCGTCATCTCCGGAAAAATTCTTCTCCCCTCCGGAACCTGGGAAATCCCCAGCTCCACCCTCTGCGGAGCCGAAAGATAAGTAATCGCCTTCCCCTCTAGCAAAATCTCTCCACTCGTAGGCTTATTTAAACCGGAAATAGTCCGCAGCGTCGTGGTCTTTCCCGCTCCGTTAGCACCAATTAACGTGACAATCTCCCCATCATTTACCGTTAAAGAGATCTCCTTTAGGGCATGAATCACTCCGTAATGAACATTGAGATTTTTTATCTCAAGCATTGCTAACATCCTCCCCCAAATAGGCCTCAACAACCTTTTTATTTGCTCTAATCTCGGCCGGCTTACCGGAAGCAATCATCATCCCATAATCCAATACATAAATACGTTCGCAAATCTTCATCACCAGCGACATATCATGCTCGATTAAGAGAATCGTCAAATCAAACTCCTTGCGAATCCACTGGATAATCTCCGTAAGAGCCGCCGTTTCATGGGGATTCATCCCAGCCGCCGGCTCATCCAAAAGTAAAATCGCCGGTTTTGTGGCTAGCGCTCTGGCAATTTCCAAATGCCGCTGTTCTCCATAAGGAAGGTTTTTCGCCAACTCCTTCTTTTTATGAGCTAAATGAAAAATATCTAATAATCTTTCTGCTTCCTCCACCAGTCTGTCCTCTTCGTTATGGAACTTATTAAAATGAACAAAGGCCGAAGGTAATCTATATTGAATATTTTGATGCATCGCAATACGCACATTGTCCAACACCGTTAAATCCTTAAAAAGCCTGATATTTTGAAAAGTACGTGCTAAGCCGGCTTTCGTCACGTTATAAGGCTTCAGCCCCCCTAGTTCCCTTACCTGCCCCTCTAAGTCCAGTTTAATGCTGCCTGAGGTCGGTGCATACACTCCGGTAAGCAGATTGAATAGAGTAGTTTTTCCTGCCCCGTTGGGACCAATAAGCCCTACTAACTCTCCTTTTTCAATATGCATCGTCACATAAGATACTGCCGTAAGCCCACCAAAGGACTTCGTTAATTTTTCAACTGAAAGTAATGGCATCTTGGCTCCTCCTTTAC
This sequence comes from Peptococcaceae bacterium UBA5356, assembly GCA_002407935.1. Classification (GTDB taxonomy): domain Bacteria; phylum Bacillota; class Peptococcia; order DRI-13; family DTU073; genus UBA5356. The sequence continues at coordinate 5,837 of DHPU01000064.1, read as the reverse complement.
TCTATTCTCTCATCTTTCTTCCTGAATTTAAAGAGATCGTTAATTTCTTTTGTGCCCATAATTCCCTGGGGTCTAAAAATCATAATAATAACTAAAAGTAATGCATAAACAATCATCCGCACTGCCGTAAATGACTGCAGGAAAGTTGTCAATACTGCCAGCAAGATGGCGGCGATCACCGAACCCGTGACACTCCCCATTCCGCCCAGTACCACAATTACTAGAATATCGATCGACTTGAGAAATCCAAAAAGATCCGGCTTTAAGAAATAAAAATAGGATGAATAAAGAGCCCCGCCTACTCCTGCAAAAAAAGCGCCAATAGCAAAGGCCACCACTTTATACTTTGTCGTATTAATCCCCATCGATTCTGCCGCAATCTCGTCCTCACGAATAGAAATACAAGCACGCCCATAGGATGATTTAATAAAATTATTTATTAACAAAACAGTTGCGATAGTAAAAATATAAAGCCACATCCAATTAGCAAATCGGGGAATACCATTTAAACCCGCCGCCCCATTGGTAATCTCCAGATTTAAAAAGACCACACGGATAATTTCCGCCATCCCCAGCGTAGCAATAGCCAGATAATCGCCCTTTAATCTTAGCGTGGGAATACCAATTAAGATTCCTACCAGCGTTGCGGCAAGTGCGCCGGCTAAAGTCCCCCAAAGGAACCCGCTCGTGGAATTCATCTCCAAATTAATAATCGCACAAGAATAAGCGCCGATGGACATAAAACCCGCATGTCCTAACGAAAACTGCCCTGTAAAGCCTGTCACCAAGTTTAAGCTTACCGCTAGGATAATATTGATACAGATCATGGCGATCGTAATTTCATAAAAGCTGTTGATAATTCCAACGAAAATTAAACCCTGCACAATGACAAAGGTCAATAAAATAGCCCCTAATATCAAAAAATTCTTTTTCGTTAATGCTTTCATGTATTACACCTTCTCTCTCGTATTCTTGCCTAACAATCCGGTTGGCTTTAAAATCAAGATAATAATTAGGAAGGCAAATACCGCAGCATCCCGATACAGTGAATTCCCATAACCAGAAACTAAGGTCTCCATAATCCCGATGGAAAGTCCCCCGATCATCGCCCCGGGAATACTGCCGATACCACCAAAGACGGCAGCAATAAAGGCCTTGAGACCCGGCATAATCCCCATCAAGGGGTCAATTGAATTATAATATATCCCTACTAAAACACCGGCAGCCCCCGCAAAACCGGAACCAATCGCAAAAGTATAAGAGATCGTACTATCTACCTTAATCCCCATTAACTGAGCGGCATCCTGGTCAATCGAAACAGCACGCATCGCTTTCCCGGTCTTGGTTTTATGCACAATAAACTGTAGTAAAATCATCAGAGCGATGGTCGTAACTACAATATAAATCTGTTGCATATTTAGCACCACACTTCCCAGATGAAAAACCTGCTCCGACAACACCTTCGGATAGGAACGAACCTCTGCCCCCACAAAAAACATCATCACATATTCCAAAAGTAAAGATACGCCGATGGCGGTAATCAGTACCGTAATTCTTGAGGAATTACGCAAAGGCTTATAAGCCACCCTTTCAATGACCATACCCAAAATAGCACACGCAATCATGGTTACAATCAGTGCCGGAAAAAATTCTAACTTCGCATAAGTAATCGTGGCAAACCCGATATAAGCCCCGATCATATACACATCTCCATGCGCAAAGTTGATCAGCTTAATAATACCGTACACCATCGTATATCCTAAGGCAATTAGTGCATATATGCTACCTAGCGAAATGCCATTTACCACCTGTTGTAAAAATTGCTCCAAAATTATGCACCCCCAAAATAAAATTAATATATTGAATAAATA
>DHPU01000064.1:0-3847 GCA_002407935.1 Peptococcaceae bacterium UBA5356 | reverse complement strand
AATAAATAAAATTAAGTTAGAGTGACTATGCACCCTAACTTAATCATTTTAGCCCTTTTAAAATAAATAGTCAACCAACGCTTATTTGACGTCTACCTTCACACTGGTGTCCTGAACGCCATCCTTCAAACCAATAACGACGATCGACTTAATCGGGTTGTGATCAGCGCCCATACTGAAGGAACCGGTTACACCCACGAAGTTTTCTGTTCCGGCCAGTGCATCCTTAATAGCCTCAGGTTCTGTAGAACCTGCACGTTTAATCGCATCGGCAATATACTTACCAAGGTCATAACCAAGTGCGTTAAAGGCATTAGGGGCTTTGCCATTTTTCTCGGTAAAGGCTTTAATAAAGTTTTGCACCAAAGGATCCTTGTCTAAGGAAGAATAATGATTGGAGAAATAGACATCATTTAAAGCAGTAGCTCCGGCCAGTTCCAAAAGAACCGGTGAGTCAAATCCGTCTGCGCCAAGAACTGGAGCAGTAATGCCAAGATCACGAGCCTGCTTAATCACTAAGCCAGCCTCTTGATAGTAGCCGGGGAGGAAGATTACATCAAATTTTTCTCCCTTAATCTTGGTAAGGATTGCATTAAAATCCTTATCCTTCGCTACATATGCTTCTTTGTCCACGATTGTGCCACCGGCAGCTTCAAAGGTTGAGATGAAATTCTTAGTAAGACCCGCTGCATAATCGCTGGATCTATCCTGAATAATGACCGCCTTTTTCGCCTTAAGATTATTCGCCGCAAAATTAGCCATCGTTACGCCCTGGAAGGAATCATTGAAGCAGAGACGGAAAACATATTCATTTACGTCTCCCTTGGCCGTAGTTGTAACCCCTTCATCCGCAGTTGCCGAAGCCGAGATAATCGGAATTTTGTTCCCCATGGCTACCGGAATTGTAGCCATGTAACATCCGGAAGTAGCCGGGCCAAGACAAGCTACAACGCCTTCTTGAGTCATCAGTCTTGTAGCTAAGGAAGTAGCTTCAGCAGCATCCGACTTGTTGTCAAACTTAACCGGTTTGATTTGCATCCCATTAATACCACCGGCTGCATTAATTTCATCAAAAGCCATCATGATACCATCTACGGATGCTTCACCATAGGAGGCAAGCCCACTGGTTAACTCGTAGTTAATCCCAATCTTTACCTCTTTAGCAGCGCTATCAGCAGCACCGCCGTCTCCTGTTGTGTTTTTTGCTCCACCCCCGCAGCCGGTCATTAAGCCAACCACGAAGACAATTGTGAGTAAGAAAATAAGTCCTTTTTTCATTTTTTACTAAACACCACCTTAAATTTAATTTTAAAACTAATCTAACTAACATTTTATGTTTTCTAAACAATAAATGCAATGGTTTTTTTATTAATTAATTTTTAACCAATTGTATTAATCCTTATTAATGATTGTGTCAATCTCTGTTTGTGCCGCAACTAAACTGGTCGCGCCGTATTTTTCTCTTAAACGAGGTTTTTCAATTTTACCGGTTGGATTACGCGGTACTTGATCAAAGATAATTGCACGCGGCCGTTTGTACCGAGGCAAGGCAGCGCAGAATGTCTCTATGCCGTTTTCGGTGCACTCATGATCCGGTTTTAACTCAATGATCGCTGCCGCAATTTCCCCAAGGCGTTTATCAGGCAAGCCAATGACGGCAACATCCTTAATCGCCTCGTGGGCACGGAGAAAATCTTCGATCTGAACCGGGTAGATATTCTCCCCGCCGCTGATAATGACGTCCTTTTTGCGGTCAACCAGATAAATAAAACCGTCTTTATCCATTCGAGCCATATCGCCGGTAAATAAACAGCCGTCTTTAAGCACCGCCGCAGTGGCTTGCGGGTCGTTGTAGTAGCATTTCATTACCCCGGGGCCCTTGACCGCCAATTCCCCAACTTCTCCCTGCGCTACAGGAGAACGATGCTCATCAACGATCTTCGCTTCCCAATTGTAACCGGGTACACCAATCGCCCCGACTTTATGAATGTTCTCCACGCCTAAATGAACACAGCCGGGTCCGATCGATTCACTCAACCCATAATTCGTATCATATTGATGGTTCGGAAAATACTTTTTCCAACGGCGAATCAAGCTGGGTGGGACAGGCTGCGCCCCAATATGCATTAGCCTCCACTGCGCAAGTTCATAATCCTCCAACTTTACAGCCCCGCTTTCAATAGCATCCAAAATGTCCTGGGCCCAAGGAACCAAAAGCCAAACAATTGTAATCTTTTCTTCGGATACTGTTTTCAGAATCCATTCCGGCTTAATTCCCCGCAACAAAACAGCTTTACTGCCGGACAATAAACTGCCGAACCAGTGCATCTTGGCACCGGTGTGATATAACGGCGGAATGCACAAAAAATTATCTTCACGGGTTTGCCCATGGTGTTTTTGCTCGGTAAGACATGAGGACATCAAACTGCGGTGCGTATGCAAAATTGCTTTCGGAAACCCGGTTGTCCCCGAGGAAAAATAGATGACCGCATCATCATCATCCGTAAGTTTTATCTTTGGAGTATCAGATGAGCAATTGGCCGTAAGACGGTCATAGTTTTCGGCAAAAGAAGGGCGGTTTTCCCCGGCAAAAAAGAGGGTCTTAATTTGAGGAATCTGATCAAAAATCACTTCCATCCGGCCGATAAATTCCGGTCCAAAAATCAAGGCACTGGCCTCGGACAAACCTAAGCAATACCTGATTTCCTCCGCTGTATAACGAAAGTTTAAAGGTACAGCGATCGCCCCCGCCTTTAAAATCCCAAAATAAATAGGCAACCACTCCAGACAATTCATTAAAAGGATGGCTACCTTATCTCCTTTTTTGATACCCCTTTTCAGGAGTAAATTGGCCAAGCGATTGGCTTTCTCGTCAAAAACCCGCCAGGTCATTTCACAACGGTATTCCCCTGCCGGATTGTTTTCAATTAATTCATACTCACGCCAGATGACATGATGTTTCTCCTGGAGATCGAGATTAATCTCCGTCAGGCATTTTTCCTCCCCGTACAACTCGGCATTTTTTGACAGTAATTCTGTGATAGGCATGCTGCTTTTCTCCTTCCGTTCTACCAATCTACAAAATATTTTTGTATGTTTGCTATACTGCTTTATTAACTATACCGCTTTATTATAAAATGACACAACCAGTTAATCAAGTCCAGTATTTTCCCCTAGTTATTTAAAATATAGATCATTTGTTTAATCATAACTATTATTTACCTCTTGTGCTGCTTTTTCTTCGATTTATCTTTCTTCGGTTTATCTTTCTTAGATTGAGCCTTCTGGATCTGTTCTAACTTAGGATTTTCTTTCTTTGCCCGTTCTCTCTTAAGCTGCTCTTTGGAAGATTGCTCTTTAGAGGGATGCTCTTTCTTTCGGCGATTTCTAAGTATTTTTCCATCCCAGGCACCGATACAGGCAAAGAAAATGATCGATACCATATAAAGCAAGAAATAAGAATTAAATTCTTTCAGCAAAAAAAATCCAAGTAACAATGCCCCCGGTGCACTAAGAAAAAGCCCCCACTTCCAAGAATAACGCGGAAGCAATAGCCCTAATACGGCACCAACGAAAAAGTAAATCAGCGAGATGCCCCCAAACATATTGATGCGTTGATTCGGTTCAACAGCTGTAGAAATGGAGCCAAGAACGCCAAAATAACCAATGATCACGCCTGCAAGGACAACTGCTGCAATCCCTATAATATCCCTCATTGTAATAACTAGTGTTTTCTTTTTTCCCATGGTATAGCATTATTCTGCTACTCAAAATATAGACAAATGTATCCATTATCCATATTGAGAACGTTCCTTCTTCATCGTATTCCATCTCGGATAAAATCCTA
>DHPU01000036.1:31085-44374 GCA_002407935.1 Peptococcaceae bacterium UBA5356 | reverse complement strand
TAAATAATGTCCGTGATATTACCAACTGCATCATAGGCGTAAGTAATCGTCGTTCCATTCCGGGTTACTGTTTGCAGCCTGTTGAGGTTATCATAGGTATAAGTTGTAGTGCCCGCCGGATCAGTCATGGAGGTGCGCTGACTGAGTTCGTTATAAGTGTATCTTCACGGTTGAATGAAAAGCATCTGCACAGGCTACTTCGGGAATATATTCATGGATATTACAACCCGGCAAGGACTCATCAGAGGATAAACGGGCAAACGCCCATTTTAGCTGATGAGCGAGCTAAAACGGTTGTTACCGATACCGTTTTGGAAAGTGAGCCTATTCTGAATGGGGTTTATCATCGGTACAAAAAAGTTACCTGATCGGGAACAGTAGAAGAAACCTTCTATAAAAAGCTTGTTAGACAGGCTTACTTTATGTTGGTAGAAACAAAAACTCTCGGCATTTCGCACTCCGAGAGTTTTTGTTTTTTCGATTTAGTTTTGGGGAAAATTCCCCCGAAACGCCAGCCAAATTCCGGTTATTTCCATTTGTAACGAGCAGATGTAATTTTTGAAGTGGATAGGTCTTGTGTACCAATGCAGGATCGCTTTTAAAATAATTTAAAAATTTAATAAAACTCAACATTAAACTTTCAAGATACTTTAAGTATAGTATAATGTTAAGTTAGTATATCTATATTGAACTTTATCGTATAGGGGGATTCCATCATGAAATCTAAAACACTTACTATCCTATGTCTATTTCTTTTCGCAACCACCATCTTATTTTACTCTCTTTGGCAGCACCAAAAAAGCATTCATACCGACTTGCTTCAAATGTGTAATGTCGGTATTTCCGATGCGCTGCAGGCATTTTCGGAGTATCATGATAAAGTAAGCGAAACTGCCTATATTAAAGGGGTAGCTGCCTATAATATTTTTGTAAAATCCTCCTTTTTATTAGTGTCATTCCTGTAAAAAGAAAAGCCGGTTATCCTTTGTAAATTGGATTAAGCCGGCTTTCTTCGTCTTTATCTTTCGAGATTTATTTTATCTCTTTTGCTTTTTTACTTATTCTTTTCTCTCCAGGCGGCTAAAGCCTGATTTTTCACCCTCGGGGTATAATGGGTGTGCAGTAAATGATGTGACTTTTCACCCAAGGGTTTTACGAGGAATTCTTCATAAAGAGCTTGCACAGCCGGGTTTTCGTGAGACTTTCTCAGCGGCATGCCCTTGTCTTCTTCATAGATAGCTTTCGCCCTTAAAGCACGGTAATCTTCTTCAAGCTCCATTCTTTCCGGTCCGCCTACTAACGGCTGTCCGCCGCCGCCAACGCAACCACCGGGGCAAGCCATAACTTCAATAAATTGATATTCCGCTTCACCGGCTTTGACTTTATCCAGCAGTTTTCTGGCATTGCCCAGCCCATGCGCAACCGCAACTTTAACCGTTCCCAAAGGCGGCAGGTCCACACTGGCTTCCTTCACGCCTTCCAGACCCCTGACCCCAACAAAGTCTAAATCTTTTAAGGTTTTCCCGGTAACAACTTCATAGACTGTCCGCAAAGCGGCTTCCATAACCCCGCCGGTAGCCCCAAAGATTAAACCGGCCCCTGTCGAAATGCCCATTGGATCATCATATTGTTCCTCGGGAAGAGCAGCAAAATCCATGCCGGCAACCTTGATCATCTTCGCTAGCTCTCTGGTTGTTAAAACAGCATCCACATCGGCAAAGCCGCTGTCTCTTAATTCCGGACGCTGACGTTCAAACTTTTTAGCCGTACAAGGCATAATGGATACCGAGAAGATCTTCGCCGGATCTACCCCGCACTTTTTCGCATAATAGGTTTTGGCCAAAGCGCCAAACATCTGTTGGGGTGATTTAGCGGTGGAGAGGTTATCCAAGAATTCCGGATAGTTATGCTCACAGAATTTAACCCAGCCCGGACTGCAAGAGGTTATTAAAGGTAACTTGCCGCCATTTTTAACTCTTTCCAGCAGCTCATTTCCTTCTTCTAAAATAGTTAAATCTGCCGTAAAATCTGTGTCAAACACCTTATCAAAGCCCAATCTTCTCAAGGCGGCAACCATCTGGCGAGTCACAGAGGTTCCCACCTGATAGCCAAATTCTTCGCCTAAAGCGGCCCTGACCGCCGGAGCAGTTTGTACCACCACATGCTTTTCGGGATCATTAATTGCATCCCACACCAATTGTGTATCATCTTTTTCGGTTAAAGCTCCTACGGGACACACATTAACACATTGTCCGCAGTAAACGCAGTCTACCTCACTTAATTGATGATGGAAGGCCGGTGCTACAATACTTTCAAATCCCCTGTCTGTTGTTCCCAGAACACCAACCCCCTGAATCTGGTTACATACGCTGACACAACGACGGCAAAGAATACATTTGTCAGGATTTCTCACGATTGAGGGAGAAGAGGTATCTTTCGGGAACTCCGTATTTTCGCCCTTAAAGCGGATATCGGTTATTCCTAATTGTTTCGCCAGAGCCTGTAATTCACACTTCGTATTTCTTTCACAGGTTAAACATTCCATCGGATGATTGGAGAGAATTAATTCCACCACCGCTTTACGTGCTTCCCTAATGGCAGGTGTATTGGTCCGTACAACCGTCCCTTCCATTACAGGATAAACGCAGGATGCCTGTAACCCCCTGGCTCTTTCAATTTCCACCAGGCAAACACGGCATGCCCCAATTTTGTTAATTTCTTTAAGATAACACAAAGTTGGTATTTTTATTCCGGCCATACGGGCGGCTTCCAGTACCGTAATTCCTGCCGGTACCTGCACCTTTTGACCGTCTATTGTTATATTAACCATTTCCATTATCCGGTCCCACTCCTTTCCTTTTTAGGTATAGGCTTATTTCCTTTCAATAGCCCCAAATTTACATTTTTCCATGCAGGCACCACATTTGATGCATTTTTCAGGATCAATCACGAAAGGTTCTTTAACCTTACCGCTAATCGCCTTGGCAGGGCAGTTACGAGCACACAAGCTGCAACCACGGCACTTATCCTCATTAATCTTGTAGGATAAGAGTGATTTACATACCCCTGCCGGACATTTCTTGTCATAAATATGCGCTTCATATTCATGACGGAAGTATCTTAACGTACTCAAAACCGGGTTAGGTGCCGTTTGTCCAAGTCCGCAGAGTGCAGCGCTCTTAATCGTCTTGGCTAAGGTTTCCAGATTCTCCAGGTCTTCAGGAACACCCTTGCCTTCGCAAATCCTCGTTAATATTTCAAGCATCCGCTTGGTTCCGATCCGGCAAGGAGGACACTTCCCACAAGATTCGTCCTGCGTGAACTCCAAGAAGAAACGAGCAATATCGACCATACAGGTGTCTTCGTCCATTACAATAAGACCACCGGAACCCATCATTGCCCCAATCGCAATAAGGTTATCATAGTCAATGGGTGTATCCAATAACTCCGCAGGAATACAACCGCCGGAAGGACCACCCGTTTGGGCAGCTTTAAATTTTTTGTCGTTGAGAATACCGCCGCCTATATCATAAACAATCGTTCTTAAGGTTGTTCCCATCGGAACTTCAATCAAACCGGTGTTTTTAATCTTACCGGCCAAAGCAAAAACTTTAGTTCCCTTACTTTTTTCCGTACCCATCGACGCGAACCATTCCCAACCATTACGAATGATGCGGGTCACATTAGCATAAGTCTCTACATTATTAATAATTGTTGGTTTTCCCCACAACCCAGAGTTTGCCGGGAAAGGAGGTCTCGGTCTGGGCTCACCGCGTTTACCTTCAATAGAGGTTAAAAGTGCCGTTTCTTCACCACACACAAATGCACCGGCGCCTAAACGAATATCCACATCAAAATCAAAACCCATCCCAAAGATGTTCTTCCCTAAAAGCCCCATCTTATGTGCCTGCTCAATAGCTAACCTTAATCTTTCTACAGCAATAGGGTATTCAGCTCGCACATAAATATACCCCTGATTAGCCCCAATCGCATATCCGGCTATAGCCATGGCTTCTAATACAGAATGGGGATCTCCTTCCAACACACTTCTGTCCATAAAGGCACCGGGGTCACCTTCGTCCGCATTACAAACCACGTATTTCTGGTCACCTTGTGCTTTATGAGCGAAATTCCATTTCATCCCGGTCGGGAATCCGCCGCCGCCACGTCCTCTTAACCCCGACTTCTTAATTTCCTCGATCACATCTTCCGGCTTCATTTCATGAAGAACTTTAGCTAAGGCAAAATAACCATCCCGGGCAATATATTCTTCAATTTTCTCCGGATTGATAATTCCGCAGTTTGATAACGCTATCCTCTTTTGATGTTTAAAGAATTCAATATCATTAAATTCCTGTGTTTTAACTGTCGTATTAGGTTCATGATAAAGCAGGCGCTGCACAACACGCCCCTTTGTAAAATGTTCCTCGACAATTTCTTGAATATCATCCTGACTAACACGGCAGTAAAAAACTCCTTCCGGATAAACCACCATAATGGGTCCGAGATTACAAAAGCCAAAACATCCTGTTTCTATAACCTGTATCTCTTTTTCCAAGCCTTTGTCTGCAAGTTCTTTTCTTAAGCCGCTTATCACAGACCGGCTGTTTGAAGAGGTGCAGCCAGTACCGGTACATACCAGTACATGAGAACGATAGAACTCCATGTTACTCCTCCTAACTAAGCCTTCCCGGCTTTTTTATTTCTCTAAATTTACTAACCATTCCGTCACCGGTTGGCCATTAATAATATGTTGTAAAATTATTTTTTTGACGTTCTCAGTGGTCACCTTAGCATAAATATACGGGTTTTTTTTACCCGGTTCCGAAACTGTAATCAATGGTTCTAAATGACATAATCCCGGGCATCCTGTCTGCGTAACATGTATATCCGTAAGATTACGGCTTTTTAATTCACTAAGAATAGTATTCAGTACTTCCCTAGCTCCATTAGCAATCCCGCAGGTGCCCATATGCACAATAATCGTCGGTTTACCCGTATCTTCTCTCAGGGCCATTTCCTTTTCTGCCTTAGCCTTCAAGCTTTTTAATTCCTCTAAGGAACGCATTAGCACACCCTCCTCTCTACTGTACGTCTTTGTATTTATTAATAATTTCTGCTACATCCTTAGTGGTCAACCTGCCATGAACATGTTCATCAACGGTTAAAACCGGTGCTAAACCACATGCCCCCAAACAGCGACAAGCTTCCAGCGTAAATAAACCGTCTTTAGTTGTTTCGCCCACCTTAATTCCTAGTTCTTTCTGCAATTCTTCGAGAATCTTTCCGGAGCCTCTTACATAACAGGCCGTTCCTAAACATACACTGACTCTGTGTTTCCCTTTCGGCTGTGTAGAGAAAAGTGCATAAAAAGATACTATCCCATACACTTCACTCAAGGGGACCCCCATTTTTTCTGCGATATAAGCCTGAACCTCTTCCGGCAAATATCCCAGCACCTGTTGAACCTGATGCAAGATTGGGATCATTGATCCTTTTTGGTTTTTGTACTGCTCGATGATGCGGTCGATAAACGCGAATTTATCTTCCTCCCGCCCTGAACCGCATTTGCATTGGCAACTCATTTTTTTACCCTCCTTACTTAAACTATCGCTTAATATATTTTTAAATACACCAATACAATCCTTCCTCTTTTTTTCATCCTAAAAAAAGGTTTTTGATGTATCTTGCGCCGCTTACAGCCGAGTCATTTTAATCGTTAGAACACCTTGTGCATACTTGCACATATTTATATATAGCAATATTACAATCTACAAAAAGGTTACCTTTCCAACACAATACAGCTTCCTTTTTATATTATCATTTTCTCAGAAGTTTTCAATAGTAAAATTATTTGCAGTAAGCCGAAATTATACGGTATTTCTTAAGTATGCGGCACTATCCTCATTTTAAGTCAAATCTTCATTTAAAAAAAGAGAAAGAATCCTGTTTAGATCATCAGTATTATAATAATCTATTTCTATTTTGCCTTTCTTCCCCATATTCTTAATAATTACTTTCGTGCCGCATACATTTCGCAGCCTTGTTTCAAGATCAACTAATTCAGGTGATAATTTTCCTTTTTTATTTTTGGTCTTAGACTTTTTCTTTTTTTGGCCTTCTATTATTTTTTTTACTAATAATTCTGCTTGCCTCACTGTCATCTTTTTACTAAGCATTTCTGCTGCTGCTTTAATTTGCATTTCCTGATTGTCTAGTGCTAAAAGCGGCCTAACATGCCCCACGGTTAAATCTCCCTCGGCCAGCTTATCAAGAATAAGCTGCGGTAAATTAAGAATCCTAACCATATTAGCTACAAACGACCGGCTCTTAGAGATTCGCTGCGCCACTTGCTCTTGCGTAAGTTTGAATTCTTCCAATAGTCTCTTATAAGCATAGGCTTCCTCGACAGGGTTTAAATCCTGTCGCTGAATATTTTCAATCAACGCAATTTCCATCATTTGTTCATCTGTAAAATCTTTTATAACAGCGGGTAGCTTGTCTAGCTGTAATAATTGGCAAGCCCTTAAACGCCTTTCTCCCACCACCAGCTCATATTTCTCATCAGCTAATTTTCTTACCACTACAGGTTGAACAACGCCATGCTCCTTGATCGACTCGGCAAGCTCCGCTAATTTTTCTTCATCAAAAACCCTTCTCGGCTGAAATGCATTAGGAATAATCGAGCTTACCTCGATTTCGGCCGCGCTCTCCTGCTTGTTCATTTGTTCACTATCTATTGGGATCAGTGCCGACAGCCCTTTTCCAAGCCCCTTCCCAGGCGTTTTTTTACTCACGTTCCAGTACCTCCTTTGCCAATTCCAAATAATGTTCAGCCCCTTTTGATTTCGGATCATAAAGATTGATTGGTAGTCCATAGCTAGGGGCTTCGCTTAACCTTACATTTCTCGGGATAATCGAACGGAATACCTTTTCCTTAAAAAATGTCTTTACTTCATCGACCACTTCGATTGACAGATTTGTTCGTGCATCAAACATTGTTAAAACAGCGCCAAAAATCTCCAGCTCCTTATTCAAATGCTTTCTTACTAATGTTATGGTGTTCATTAATTGACTTAGCCCCTCCAAGGCATAATATTCACATTGGATCGGAATTAAGATGCCATGGGCCGCCGTCATTGCATTTAAAGTAAGTAAGCCAAGAGAGGGCGGGCAATCAATAATAATATAGTCATACTCATCTTCTATAAGCTGCAACGCCCTCTTTAATTTGTATTCCCGTGATATTGTCGAAACTAATTCGACCTCAGCACCTGCTAATTGGATGGTTGCCGGTACTACAAACAAAGTATCCATTTGAGTGGCCTGAATAACATTTTGTAAGGGCAGCTCATTGATTAGGCAATCATAAATACAGCGCCCTTCATTTAACGTATTTATCCCTAGCCCGCTCGTGGTATTCCCTTGTGGATCAGTATCTACTACCAAAACCCTCTTTTCTAAAGCAGCCAGGCTGGCACTTAGATTGATGGCCGTAGTTGTTTTAGCAACACCACCTTTTTGATTAGCAATAGCAATGATTTTACCCATCTTGTCACCCCATCATAATTTAGTAGCTTTTTTAAGTAGTCTTTCAAAAATTTATTATATCTTATTCTTCTTTTAACTTCCACACAAGTTTTATTCCTCCTGCTTAAATTCTAAACAAAATCCATTATAAAAATATGCAGGGAATGTTTCACGTGAAACATTCCCTGCATATCCTAAAAATTTTCTTTTAAATCGTTGCGCTAATTCAGCCCCGGATAATCCTTCCTATAACTCAGCATACTTAAGCATAGCTTGTCCTCGCTCACCATCAAGAGCAAGTCGTTTGCCAGCTGTACTAAGACTCTGACCTGGACAGCCCCCAATTACCAAATCAATTTCATCATCATCTTTAAGCCCTGCTCCCTCATGCCCCTTTTTTTATTATATTGCCGAATATCGCCGCAGTTTACATTTAATTCGGTTTGCATATTTGTACGACGACCTCAACATATTTTTCATAATTTTTTTCGCTCATTTTAACATTTATCCCGGCTTCCTTAATGGTTGAAACGGCGGACTTAAGGGCATTTACATATATTCTGATGTCTTTAAAGATGCGTACAACCTTCTTCCCTTGGGGCTTTTGCTGAGTGGTACACTTTTTCAGCTGAGCTTCCACTAGGGCATCTGTTTCCCTTACATTAAGCTCTTTGTCATATACCTCTTGCAAAATAGTTGATTGCATCTCAATCTCAGGCAGTTTCAAAAGAGCCCTAGCGTGTCTTTCCGTAATTACATCCAAAATAATATTCTCTCTAATTTGATTAGGTAATTTTAACAGTCTTAATTTATTAGCAATGGTTGATTGACTTTTCCCTACCTTCCGAGCAACCTCTTCCTGGGTAAGTTTAAATTCCTCCATAAGCCGTTTGTAGCCTTCCGCTTCTTCAAAAAAATTCAGATCCTCCCTTTGCAGATTCTCAATAAGCGCTATCTCAGCAATATCCCGGTCAGAAATATTTCTAATTATAGCCGGAATGGTTTTTTTGCCAATATTTTGCGAGGCCCTTAAACGCCTTTCCCCAGCAATCAACTCATAATAATTCCCGAATTTCCTAACAATAATAGGTTGAATCACGCCATAAGCCTTAATGGATTTCGCCAATTCATCCAGTTGAAAAGAATCAAAATGTTTCCTCGGTTGAAACGGGTTAGGTCTAATTAAATCTATATAAAGCTCTTTAACTTGCTCGCCCTGACTTTCCGCATTATTGAACCTCAAAATTCTTGATAAAGATTCCCCCACCATGCTAACTCCCCCTTTCCTCTCTTCCTTAAACAATTCGCCATCTTCCATAAATTTCCTGCAACTATTTTCGCTTTTTGAAAATTTTTTTAAATTGTTTACCTTGTCTATATCCATCTTTAGCCAAGATACTGCTGGAAGGTGACTATCATCAGACAGCTAAACGTCCTTAGCGAAGGCGGGGCTGGTGATTTCGAAATTGCCGACACGGATGTCGGCGCTAGGGCGAAACTGAGCAGGGAGGTGAATTAAGCCCGGTCAGTATCACACTATTATTACAAGGGCTTTTTCGCCGGTGTTCCTGGCTTGCGCGGGTAGCCCGTCGGCGTTCGTTTAACCTTCTTAATGATGATAATCGTTCTTTTACTTAATTCTTCCGGCAAAAGAAAAGACTCCGTTCTTACAGCCTTACCACCTAAGGCAGCCATAGCCTTTGCTCCGGCTTGGCTTTCTTCCTCACCCTCTGGTCCTTTATAGGCTAAAAAAACTCCTCCCATTTTTACAAAGGGAAGGCAGTATTCAACTAAGACAGGAAGCCCCGCTACTGCCCTAGAAACGACTATGTCAAACTTTTCTCTGCACAATTTATCCTGCCCCAGCTCCTCAGCCCGCCCGTGAACAGCCTCCGTTTGGGTTAATGAAAGGGTTTCAATTATATATTGCAGAAAACCTACTCTCTTTTGCAAAGAATCAACAAGCGTCACCTGTATTTCCGGACAAATTATCTTCAGAGGGATCCCCGGAAAACCGGCGCCGGTACCAAGGTCAAGCACTTTTTCCTCACCTGTCCAGTTCCAAGCTTTTAGTCCCAAAGCTGAATCATAAAAATGTTTAATTATCACCATTTTTTCTTCCGTAATGGCCGTTAAATTGAATTTGTTATTCCAACTAAGTAACTCGGTCATGTACATTTCAAATTGGGCTAATTGTTGCTCCGTAAGCGATATATCAATGGTCGAAAAAACGCGTGTCAGAAATTCTTTATCCATTTTCTCTCTCCACTTTCTACTTTCTACTTTGTTATTCTTTCCCAACATGATTCTTTCCCGATTGACTGCTATTTCCCAATATATTATCCCTTTCCGCTTCCGCTTCATGAGTATTTGACGCTTCACGAGCATTTGCCACTTTATGATCGTTTGTGGCTTTATGATCGTTTGTGGCTTTAGCGCCCCGCCGCCGCTTTTCCAGATAAATCAACAAAACAGAGACATCCGCCGGCGAGACCCCGGAAATACGGGAAGCCTGTCCAATCGAGACCGGCCTAATCTCACTTAATTTCTGCACCGCCTCCGCCGAGAGGTTATGAATAGCCTGGTAATCAATCTCGCGCGGTAAAAATTTGTTTTCCAATTTATTAAACCTCTCTACTTGCGCCATCTGTTTGGCAATATAGCCTTCATATTTAATATGAATATCAATCTGCTTGCAGACATCGCTGTCGACTTCTTCGGCCAATCCATATTCAACTAAATCCTGATAGTTAATTTCCTGCCTTTTTAACAAATCATACAGCGTAATCCCATGCCGTAAAGCAGCGCTGCCTTTTTTCTCCATCAATTTGACCACATTTTCCATCCCCGCAGTAGCCATTGTCTTTTGCAAATATAATAAGGCGGCCCCTAGCGCCTCTTTTTTTCTAAGAAACTTCGTATGTCTCTCCGGTGTCACAAGTCCGTTCTCCCAGCCCTTGGGGGTTAAGCGTAAATCAGCATTATCCTGCCGCAGCAAAAGCCGGTATTCTGCCCGCGAAGTCATCATACGGTAAGGCTCATTCGTTCCCTTGGTAACTAAATCATCAATTAAAACCCCAATATATGCTTCGGATCTCTTTAAAATAAACGGTTCTTTCTTTCTTAATTTAAGCACGGCATTGATGCCGGCCATCAGCCCTTGCGCCGCTGCTTCCTCATACCCGGAGGTTCCGTTAATCTGCCCGGCACAAAAAAGACCGTTAACACTTTTCACCTCCAGCGTCGGTTTTAATTGAGTTGGAATCAGATAATCATACTCAATTGCATAACCGGTTCTCATCATTTCGACGTTTTCCATCCCTTTGATTGTCCGTAAAAAACTTAATTGTACCTCTTCCGGGAGGCTGGAAGAGGCCCCTTGGAGATACATTTCTAGAGTGTTTAAGCCTTCCGGTTCGACAAAAACTTGATGTTTATCTTTATCGGCAAACATGACAATTTTACTTTCAATCGAAGGACAATATCTCGGTCCGGCACCGGTGATTTTTCCAGTATACATGGGAGCGCGGTGCAGATTATCCCTAATTACCTGATGGGTTCCTTCGTTAGTATAAGTAAGATAAACAGGCCCATTTATGCCTCTTCCTTTTTCCGTTAAAAAAGAAAAAAAGGTTTCCTCGGGATCTCCCCATTGTGTGGACATCTGCTCTAAATCCAGCGTATTTTTATTTACACGCGCAGGCGTTCCCGTTTTAAAGCGTCCAATCTCCAGCCCCAGTTTTTTTAAGCTTTCCACCAAATTAACAGCAGCCCTTTGCCCATTAGGTCCCCCGGGGTATGAAATGTCACCCACAATAACTTCTCCATTTAAATATGTTCCTGTACATAAAATAACAAGCGGCGCTGAGTAAATAGCCCCCATTTCCGTTTCGATCCCCTTGATGTTCCGTTCCTCATCTACCAGAATCTTTTCTACTAAGGCCTGCTTGACATCAAGATTCTCCTGCTTTTGCAGGGTCAAGGTCATGTGCTCTTGATATGCTTTTTTGTCTGCCTGCGCACGCAAAGCGTACACTGCCGGCCCTTTTCCGGTATTAAGCATCCTTATTTGCAGATACGTGGCATCAACATTAATCCCCATTTCTCCGCCTAGCGCATCTATTTCTCGCACTAAATGCCCCTTGGCCGGCCCGCCTATAGAGGGATTGCAGGCCATCAAGGCAATATTATCCATATTCAGGGTCAGGATTAAGGTTTGGCAGCCCATTCTGGCCGATGCCAAGGCTGCCTCACAACCGGCATGTCCTGTCCCCACCACAATACAGTCATAAGATCCCGCATCATAACTCATTTTTTAGCCCCCTGTGTTCTCACTTACCTAGGCAAAACCGGGAAAAAATTTGGTTG
Source organism: Peptococcaceae bacterium UBA5356 (assembly GCA_002407935.1). GTDB lineage: Bacteria > Bacillota > Peptococcia > DRI-13 > DTU073 > UBA5356. The sequence continues at coordinate 32,476 of DHPU01000036.1, read as the reverse complement.
ATTATTTCTTCATCTAAAGTTTCACCGGTTATTTCTCCCAAATAATCTAAAGCGTTTTTTAGGTCAATAGAGATAAAATCCGCGGGTATTTCCTGCCTAACTCCCTGTCGAGCACTCTCTAACGCTTGTAACGCCAAATCAAGAGCCCTTTTATGCCGGATATTGGTTAAAAACGCTTCGTTTTTTATCTCCAACCCTTGAGAGAAAAAGAGTTTTTTAATTTCTTCCTCCAGTTCGGTAATTCCAATTTGCTCTGTGGCAGAAATAAATAATACGCGATTACCGGCTAGCTTATCTTGAATTTGTGTTGTTATTCCCTGTTTTTCACTCGGCAATAAATCGACTTTATTCACCAAAATTAAAACCTTATCCCGGGGAGTTTCCTGCAAAAAGGCTTCATCCTCTGCGGTTAGCCCAACGGTTAAATCTAAAATATATAATAATAAATCTGCTTCCTTGATGACATCCTTTGTTTTTTCTACCCCGATTTTTTCTACCGCATCTTCCGTCACACGAATACCCGCCGTATCTATTAAAACAAGAGGAATCCCGCCCAAATTATAATATTCCTCAATTGTATCCCGTGTTGTTCCCGGAACCTCCGTAACAATCGCCCTTTTCGTTTTTAAAATGGTATTCAATAAACTGGATTTACCCACATTCGGTTGACCAACTAAAGCAGTTTTTAGCCCTTCCCGCATAATCCGGCCTCCCTTAAAGGTTTGCAGGATTTTTTCGATCTTCCGAACAATCTTTTCTAAGCGCTGTAAAATTTCCGATTGATTCAGTCTTTCAAAATCCTCTTCCGGAAAATCAATATCCGCTTCCAAATAAGCAATAATTTCCAAGATGAGCTGGCGACATTGTTTAATATCAAGGGTTAAAAGACCCTGTAAATTATTGGCAGCAGCACTTGCCGCCGTCTCTGTTTTCGCATTAATCAAATCCATAATGGCTTCGGCTTGAGATAGGTCCAGCCGTCCATTTAAAAAGGCCCTTTTACTAAATTCACCGGGATCTGCCAGCCTAGCACCTTCTGCTAAAAGCAGATTCAGCAATTTTTTAAGGACAACCATTCCTCCATGACACTGTAATTCTATAACGTCCTCCCCCGTAAAGCTATGTGGTTTCCACATAGTGAGAGCCAATGCCTCATCGACTAACCCGCCGTCCTTATCTCTAATATACCCGTAAGTGATTCTATATGTCTCTTGCTCTTTTAACTTAATCCCCTTTTTACTTTGAAAAACCTTATCCACTATTTCTGCTGCCGAGGGACCTGAAATACGAATAATTCCGATACCGGCCGGCCCATATGCTGTTGAAATTGCCGCAATAGTATCTTCCGACATCACAATTCACTCCTTGAGGTTCAACCTCCGTCGTTTTAG
>DHPU01000036.1:30654-30891 GCA_002407935.1 Peptococcaceae bacterium UBA5356 | reverse complement strand
CGGGGTTCCAGATCCTCGGTCAGAACAGTCCTAAGCTTGGCTCGGCGTGATACCGACCGGGCTCAATTCGCCTCCCTGCTCAGTTCGCCCTAGCGCCGACCTCCTTGTCGGCGACTTCGGTATCACTAGCTTCGCCTTCGCTAAGGACGTTTAGCTGCCCGCTGATAGTCACCCTCCGGCAGTACCTTGTCTAAAACGGTACGTTTACAGTTTCGTAGCCTAGATGCTATCCTACTT
>DHPU01000036.1:12801-30342 GCA_002407935.1 Peptococcaceae bacterium UBA5356 | reverse complement strand
AAAGCGAAGAGAGAAAACAAAGGGGAGGACAGGACGTCCGACCCAGCCCGAGCCAGCACACGGACGTGCTGTCGAGGGCGGTTTGCTTTATCCTGAGCTAAGTTTTAGTCTGTTCTGTATGGAGAATCGAAACGGCGAAGGCACACATATTTGCCTTATACTAAAGTATGACCCTTACTTCTTTAAAGATATCACTACCTTACGAAAAGGTTCTTCACCTTCACTTAACGTTTCAATGGTTTGCTCATTTTGTAATGCTGTATGAATAATACGTCTTTCCTGTGGATTCATTGGTTCAAGTACTACTCTACGCCCGGTTTTTTTCGCTTTATCAGCCATACGCACTGCCAATCTGACCAAGGTGTCCTCCCGCCTTTTCCGGTAACCTTCGGCATCAATAATTATTTTAATACGCTCCTCATTATTTTGCTTATTAGCTACCAAATTGGCTAAATACTGCAGTGCATCTAAAGTATCTCCGCGTCTGCCAATTAAAATTCCTAAATCTTTACCGGTAAGTTCCATTTTAACATAGCCTGCCTCTTCTTGCTTTAAAACAACCGTGACTTGTACCCCTATTTTGGCAGTAACATTTTCTAAAAACTTTTTAGTCACTTTAAGCGGATTGCGTTTTTCGCTTACTTTAACCTTCGCCATTTTTCCACCCAAAATTCCCAAAAACCCTTTGCTTGGTTCATCAAGAACTTCAATTTGCACGTCTTCTTCCGTAAGCTGTAATTCCTGTAGAGCTAACTTAACCGCTTCTTCCACAGAACGAGCCGACATTTCGATACTTTTCACTTACTTCCACCGACCTCTCCTTTTTGCATCGTAGGTTGACGATTGATCAAAACCTGTTGCAGTGCCCCCAAAACACTAAAGAAAGCCCAATATAAGCCTAATCCGGCCGGGAATTTCATACTCATCCAAGCAATTAAAATCGGCATAAAATAGAGCATCATGCGCTGAGTTGCCGCAGCCTGAGGATTATCAGTATTTGCCGAAGTAACTTTGCTTTGCAAATAAGTCGCTAGACCAACCAGAATGGGTAAAATCATCAGCGGATCCGGATCTTTTAAATGGGGAATCCAAAAAAAGCTGGCTCCTAAATCGGCATATTGAAATTTTTGTAATGCCTGAAATAAAGCAATGACTATCGGCATTTGCACTAAAAGAGGAAGGCATCCTGACATCGGATTAACCTTGTTTTCCTTATAAAGAGCTAAAATTTCCTGATTGGCTTTTTCTGGATTCTTTTTATATTTTTCTTGTAATTCTTTAACTTTAGGTTGAATCTCTTGCATTTTTTTCATAGAAGACATTTGTTTATGACTTAACGGATATAAAACAATTTTTAAAATTACCGTCAAAAATAAAATTGCCAAAGCGTAACTTGGTATACCCATCGAAACCGTTAATTCATATAAAAATCCTAAAAATACTGCAACTCCATTTACTAATGACTGCCACAAAATTTTTACCTCCTTTTTTCTACTTTACAGGATCATACCCACCGGGATGAAAAGGATGACATTTTAAGATTCTTTTAAGCGATAAGAGACAACCTTTATAAGGACCATACTTAGTAATTGCTTCATAGGCATACTTAGAACAAGAAGGATAAAATCGACATGTTGGTCCTTTAAGAGGAGATAAATATCTTTGATAAAGCTTAATTAAACTTAAAAAAACTTTTTGCATTTTAATTACCTCTTTAAAAAATCTTTAAATCAAGCAAATTCTTTAATCAAGCAAATTAGTTCTTTTTAAGAGATTCACCATATTCTTTTCCACAAGTTTAAAAGAAATTCCTTTAATTTTAAAACGAGCAATAAAAATTATATCTACATTATTGGGCTTAATTAACTTAAGATATGGCTTAATCGCTTCTCTCATTCTTCTTTTTATTTTATTCCGACATACAGCACAACCAAGTTTTTTAGATACGGAAAAACCGATGCGCGGATTCCCCGCCACTGGTTTCTTAAAAACATAAATAACAATATACGGATTAGCCAGAGATTTACCATTTTGATATATCTTTTTAAAATCAATTTTATTTTTTAAACGATAAATTTGTGGTAACAAAATAACCTCCTAATACAATAAAAGGCCACTTTAAGCGGCCTTACACGGATAATTTTTTTCTCCCTTTTAAGCGTCTGCGCTTTAAAACTAATCTGCCACCTGCAGTTTCCATCCTTTGCAAAAACCCATGAACTCTTTTATGTTTACGGTTTTTTGGTTGATAAGTTCTTTTCATTATTTTACCCCCTTTAATCCAGAATAAGCCGGAATAATTACAAATACACAAATGAATTATAAAGCAGGAAGGCTTGATTGTCAAGAAACTCGCATGTTACAAAATGTCGGTTTTTCTATTTAAATTAAATTTTTCTTGTGGATAAATTATTTACTGTTGATAACTATGCCTTATTTTGGTACTATATTAATAGTTGAGCCTTTTTAAGAATTATCTTATCCACAAATTGTGGATAAGGTTGTGTATAATCTGTGCTAAACCTGTTTATTTTTTTGTATTTAAGGCTTACGTGAATATTTTCAGGAGGTTGTTTCATGTCAAAAGACTATCTATCTGATACCTGGCACTCAATACTATCCCAACTCGAAAATGAATTATCTAAACCTAGTTTTGACACTTGGTTTAAATCAACTAATTTAATTTCTATGGACGAAAATAATTTAGTAATTGTTGTCCCTAATGAATTTGCCAGGGATTGGTTACAAAACAAATATTATCTTTTAATTAAAGATAAAGCGGTAAAAATACTAAATAAAGAAGTTTCTTTAAAATTTATTACCTCTGAAGAAGAAAAAAATTATTTTGCTACAAAAAATAATAGCATGCATTATAAATCACCAATAAATAATTTAAATAATTTAAATAATTCTGATGATTATGGTTTGAGTACTTTAAATCCTAAATATATTTTTGAAACATTTATTGTGGGTAATGGTAATCGTTTTGCTCATGCAGCTTCCTTAGCTGTTGCTGAATCTATTGCTAAAGCTTACAATCCACTTTTTATTTATGGGGGAGTAGGATTAGGTAAAACTCATCTCATGCATGCTATTGGTCATTATGTTTTAGCAAATCAAAAAAATTGCCGAGTTATGTATGTTTCTTCGGAAAAATTTACCAATGAACTTATTAATTCCATCAAGGATGATAAAACTGTCCAATTTCGTAATAAATATCGTAATATGGATGTTTTGTTAATTGATGATATTCAATTTTTAACCGGTAAAGAACGGACACAAGAAGAATTTTTCCATACATTTAATGCGCTTCATGAAGCTAATAAACAAATTGTCATTTCTAGCGACCGTCCTCCCAAAGATATTCTTACACTGGAAGACAGATTAAGATCTCGTTTTGAATGGGGTCTTATTACTGATATTCAACCTCCGGATTTAGAAACAAGAATAGCCATCCTCAGAAAAAAATCCGATCAAGAAAGTATTAAAATTCCCGATGAAATTCTCGTTTATATTGCTAATAAAATTCAATCAAATATTCGTGAACTAGAAGGAGCACTAATCAGGGTAATTGCTTATTCTTCACTTAGTAATAGAGATTTTAATATGGATTTATGTATTGAAGCTCTCAAAGATATTATTCCTTCTTCTCATCCCAAAATGATTACTGTAAATTTAATTAAAAATGTAGTGGGGGAACATTATAATTTAAAATTAGATGAGTTTAAAGCTAAAAAAAGAACCAGAAGTGTCGCTTTTCCACGTCAAATTGCCATGTATCTTTGCCGTGAATTAACCGATTTATCACTTCCTAAAATAGGCGACGAATTTGGAGGAAGAGATCATACCACAGTAATTCATGCTCATGAAAAAATTTCTTTAAATATTAAAGAGGATCCGCAATTTGAAGCAACCTTAAGAACCTTAATTGATAAAATTGAAAATGGCTGATTGTGTATAAAACTATGCATAACTGGAGTTTATCTTGTGTGTAACTTTTCTTTGTGACTTTTTATTTAATAAATGTGGATATCTATAACTACTTGTCCACACTTTATTAAATAGCATTCATTCTAGTAAAATCTACTTTAAATGACGTTTTCCACATTTCCACAGCCCCTATTACTACTACTACTGATTTTAATAATTATTAATGGGAGGTTAACTATGAAAATTACGGCAACAAAAGAAAATTTATTATTTGGTGTTTCAACTGTGCAAAAAGCTGTTAATGCCAAAAACACTTTGCCAATTTTGACTTGTATAAAGTTGGAAACTCAAGGTGAAAAATTATCTTTTACAGCGACAGATTTAGAGATTGGCATTCAATGTGATGTACCGGTTGAAATTTTAGAAGAAGGAACAGTAGTGATTCCGGCCAGATATTTTACGGAGATTGTTCGTAAATTACCTGATTCAGTGATAACATTAGAGTTAATTAATGATAATGAATTACTTATCCAATATGATCATTCTCAATTGAATTTAAAAACTATGCCCGCAGATGAATTTCCCAAATTACCTGAGGTAGAGGGAGAATACAAATTAGCTATTCAAGCCTTAAAAATTAAACAAATGATCAAGCAAATAGTATTTGCCTGTAGTACGGATGAAGGCAGGCCGCTTTTTACCGGTGTGTTGTGCGAGATAGAAAATAATGAGATTAGAATGATTAGTACAGATACTCATCGCTTAGCTTTAAAAAAAGATCAAATCCAAAATAACTTTAAAAATTCTTTTAATTTTATTGTGCCGGCTAAAATACTTGCGGAAATGGCACGTTTAATCCAAGATGATGAAGAAATCTGTTATATGAGTATTGCTAAAAATTTAGCAACTTTTGTAATTAGTAATATCCAGATAGTTTGTCGGCTTTTTGATGGACAATTTCCCAATTACAAACAGGTTATTCCTGCGCAATATACTTTAAAAATCAAAACTAATACAAAATTATTACAGGAAGCAGTAGAAAGAATTTCCCTTTTTTCGTTAAATAATAGCAGTAATACTATTCAAGTTAAGATTGAAAAAAATATTTTGACGCTTTTTTCGCAATCGGAATTAGGAAAAGGCTATGAACAAATCCAGATTGAAAGCGAAGGAGAACCGGTGGAGATTGCTTTTAATTATCGTTATCTTTTAGATGTTTTTCGCGTTTTAGAAGATGAAAATTTAACGATAGAATTTACTGGACCTTTAAGCCCTGGCATTATTCGACCTGTACAAAGTGATACTTTTCTATATTTAATTTTACCGGTAAGATCCTAAATAGGGGGTTTAAGCCCTTGTATCTTGAAAAAATTAGTTTAATCAATTATCGTAATTATGAGAGTCTCAGTAAAAATTTTTCTGCCCAGATTAATCTTTTAGTGGGTGCAAATGCCCAAGGAAAGACTAATATTCTTGAAGCCATTTATTATCTGGCTATTGGAAAGGCCTATCGTTCTGCTCGTGAAAATCAACTTATCAAGTGGGGTAATCAACATTTTAAGATTAGTGGTGAGATTAAAAATAAAATAAGTCGTAGTAATCTAGAAATTATCTTTCAAAATGAAAATCAATTTAATAAGGGGAATAAAGAAATAAAAATTAACGGTATTAAAATTAGAAGGATGGCGGATTTTTTAGGAAATTTAACAGCAGTACTATTTGCACCAGAGGATTTAAATATTGTCAAAGGCTCTCCGCTAGAGAGGCGTAAGCTGCTGGATAATGATATATCCCAAGTTAATCCTGGCTATTTTTCACAATTACAAAAGTATCAAAAAATTTTAAATCAGCGCAATCACCTTTTAAAAAGGATGATTGGTCGTGAAAAGGCACTAGCAGAGCTGGAAATTTGGAATATGCAATTTTTAAATATGTGTGAGAAAATTATCCAAAAAAGATTACAAGTAGTAGAAAAATTAACACCTTTAACCAGATTAATGCAAAGAAAGCTTACCGGAGGACAGGAAAATTTAGAGTTTAAATATCTTTTTAATAGACAACAAGAAATTAAGAATGGATATCCTATAAGGGATATCTTAATTACGGAAATGGAGAAAGTGCAAAAAGAAGAGTTACTTAGAGGTATAACTTTATGTGGTCCTCATCGTGATGATTTATTATTTATTTTAAATGGAATTAACCTTAAATCATATGGTTCTCAGGGACAACATCGTACAGCCGTATTGGCAATTAAACTGGCGGAATTAGAATTTTTTAAAGGTGAATCAGGGGAATATCCGTTATTATTATTGGATGATGTGCTTTCTGAATTGGATCAAGAACGGCGAGCGTGTTTAATTAAAATTATTGAAGATAAATTAATTCAATGTTTTATTACAACGACAGAGGATGTGCAGTTTTTATGGAAAAACAAAAAGAACATTGCTAGCTTTTATGTCGAAAAAGGGTCTTTAAGTCTTCTAAACCGTTAATATTTACTTGCCGTTAATATTCACTTGTTAAAAAATTTAAATAGAGTACAAAGGAGGAAAAAATGTTTTTACATCTAGGAGGAGAAAAATCTGTTTTAAAAAAACAAATAATTGGTATATTTGATTATGATTTAATTAAAAAAAGTAGAATTACGAAAGAGTTTATGGATATTGCCATAAATGAAAATTTGATTGAGCAAAAAAAGAATGGTAATAAAATTAAAAGTTTTATTTTAACAACAGATAAAATTTATTTTTCGCCCATCTCTTCTGTAACATTACAAAAAAGGGTAGTTAATTATGATGATAGATTAAGCAAAGCGAGGGGTGAAAAAAATTGAACGATAAGAAAAACAATGATTATAATGCTAGTCAAATTCAAATTTTAGAAGGACTGGAAGCAGTAAGAAAACGTCCCGGTATGTATATAGGAAGTACCGGTTCCCGTGGTTTACATCATTTGGTGTATGAAATAGTTGATAATAGTATTGACGAAGCAATGGCTGGGTTTTGTTCTAAAATAGAAGTCGATATTCATGAGGATAATAGTGTTTCAGTTGCTGACAATGGCAGGGGAATACCTGTAGATATACAGTCTCAGGTCAAAAAATCTGCTTTAGAGGTGGTTTTAACTGTTCTTCATGCGGGAGGTAAATTTGGCGGGGATGGTTATAAGGTTTCCGGTGGATTGCATGGGGTAGGGGCTTCAGTTGTAAATGCTTTATCAGAATGGATGCACGTAGAAGTAAAGCGGGACGGTAAAATTTATCAACAAAAATATGAACGTGGGAAGCCTATTAGTGCTTTAAAGGAAATTGGGACAAGCGAAACAACCGGTACAAAAATAACCTTCAAACCGGATCCGGTTATTTTTGATGAAACGATATATAGTATGGAAATATTGACTTATCGCTTAAGAGAATTATCTTTTCTGAATAAAGGATTAAAAATTATTTTAAGAGACCATCGTCCTAAGCTTGATCTTAATCAAGATAACGAGCAGAATTTAGAAAGAGATCAGGAGCAAATCAAATTAGATTTTGAGAATCAAGATCAGGATCAAAATCAGGATCAAAATCAGGATCAAGTAAAAGAAATTACGAAAAAAGAATTAGTCTTTTTTCACGAGGGCGGAATTATTGACTTTGTTAAATATTTAAATAAAAATAAAGATAATCTGCATAGTGAACCTATTTATCTTGCCACGGAAAAAGATGAAATTCAGTTTGAAGTAGCGTTGCAATATAATGACGGTTATGCCGAAAATCTTTATTCTTTTGCCAATAACATTCATACTACAGAAGGCGGCACTCATGAGGCTGGTTTTAAGGCAGCTATGACGCGGGCAATTAATGATTATGCCCGTAAAACCAATGTTTTAAAAGAAGGCAATGCAAATTTATCAGGTGATGATGTAAGAGAAGGTCTTACTTCGATTCTTTCCGTGAAAATTAAAGATCCTCAATTTGAAGGCCAAACGAAGACGAAGTTAGGTAATAGTGAATTAAGGGGTATCACTGAAACAGTAGTAAATGAAGGCATATCCACGTTCTTGGAAGAAAATCCGGCAGTAGCTAAAAGAATTATTGAAAAGGCTGTTAATGCAGCTCGAGCCAGGGAGGCGGCTCGTAAAGCCAGAGAATTAACACGGCGTAAGAGTGTGCTAGAATCGACTACTCTTCCTGGCAAATTAGCTGATTGCTCTGTCAGGGATCCGGCTATGTCTGAAATTTATTTAGTCGAAGGAGATTCTGCCGGTGGTTCGGCCAAACAGGGGAGAGATCGTCGTTTTCAGGCTATTCTTCCTTTGCGGGGTAAAATTCTTAATGTAGAAAAGGCCCGTTTGGATAGAATTTTGGCCAATGAGGAAATTAGGGCAATGATTACGGCTTTTGGGACAGGAGTTAGTGATGATTTTGATTTATCAAAAGCCCGGTATCATAAAATAGTGATTATGACTGATGCTGATGTTGATGGAGCACATATTCGTACGCTTTTGTTGACCTTTTTTTATAGGTATATGCGGCCCATGGTGGAAGCCGGTTATGTTTATATTGCGCAGCCCCCTCTTTATAAAGTGAAAAAAGGTAAAGAGGAAGTCTATTTGTATTCGGATCAGGAATTAGAAAAGACGACGATCAATCTGTCAAAAAACAGTTATAATATTCAAAGGTATAAAGGTCTGGGAGAAATGAATCCGGAACAATTATGGGAAACGACGATGAATCCGGAGCAGAGAACCGTTTTACAGGTTAGTGTGCAGGATGCCATGGAGGCGGATAATATTTTTACGATTTTGATGGGTGATAAGGTAGAACCACGCAGGCAGTTTATTCAAAGTCATGCTAAGTATGTGCGCAACTTGGATATTTAAAGAAATTTATTTTGAACCTGGTGAGGTGTTAAATTAAGTGGAGAATAGTTATATCGAAGGCAAGATTGTACCTATTGAGTTAGAAGAGGAAATGAAAAAGTCGTATATTGATTATGCCATGAGTGTCATCGTGGGCCGAGCGCTTCCCGATGTGCGGGATGGGCTTAAACCGGTGCATAGACGGATCCTTTATGCGATGCATGAATCCGGAATGACGGCGGACAAGCCTTATAAAAAATCAGCGCGTGTCGTCGGTGATGTTTTGGGTCGTTATCATCCACACGGTGATTCGGCGGTTTATGATGCCATGGTGCGTTTGGCCCAGGATTTTTCAACCAGATACCAATTGATTGATGGACATGGTAACTTTGGTTCAATTGACGGTGATTCGGCAGCAGCAATGAGATATACGGAAGTGCGTATGTCCAAGATTGCCGTGGAATTACTACGTGATATTGAAAAAGAAACGGTGGATTATGTTCCTAACTATGATGATTCTTTGGAAGAACCATCGGTACTTCCTTCCCGGATTCCTAATTTATTGGTTAATGGTTCTTCAGGGATCGCGGTAGGGATGGCGACTAATATTCCTCCCCATAATCTGGGAGAAGTAATTGAGGGGGTAATTCAACTAATTGAAAACCCGCAAATTACGATTAAGGAATTAATGCAAACAATTAAAGGACCTGATTTCCCGGCCGGTGGAATAATTATGGGTAGGGAAGGAATCAGAAATGCCTATGAAACAGGGAGAGGCTCCATTCGCGTTAGAGGAGTAACCCGCATTGAAAAAATGAACAATGGGAAAATGCGCATTTTGATTACGGAATTACCTTATTTGGTGAATAAAGCTAAATTAATTGAAAAAATGGCGGATTTAACTAGGGACAAAAAGATTGACGGAATTACCGATTTACGTGATGAATCAGACCGTACGGGGATGCGGGTTGTGATCGAATTAAGAAAAGATGTGAATCCGCAAATAGTATTAAACCAGCTATATAAGCATACGCAATTAATGGATAGTTTCGGCGTGATTATGCTGGCCTTGGTTCATGGCGAACCGAAGGTGTTAAATTTACAGGAGATGCTTTATTATTATTTGGAGCATCAAAAGGATATTGTGGTACGCCGTACCCGTTATGAATTAAGAAAAGCAGAAGAAAGACTGCACATTGTTGAAGGTTTGAAAATAGCCATTGACCATATTGATGAAGTTATCCGGATTATCAGACAGTCCCGTAACGTGGAAGCAGCTAGAGAAAACTTAATGGCCAGATTTGCTCTTTCTAATAAGCAGGCGCAAGCTATTGTTGATATGCGGTTGGGCAAGCTTTCCGGCTTAGAAAGAGAAAAACTGGAAGAGGAATATAACGGGCTGGTGGCTCGGATTGCTTATTTAAGAAGTATTTTAGCTGATGAAAGGCTAGTTTTAAAAATAATTAAAGAAGAATTAAAGGAAGTAAAGGAAAAATATAAAGATGAACGTCGTTCCCAGATTAGTCTGGAGGATGAGGTCTTGGAGATGGAGGATTTAATTGCCGATGAGGATGTCGTAATTACGATTACTCATGGTGGTTATATTAAACGCCAGTTGATTAATGTGTACCGTAACCAAAGGCGAGGCGGCAGGGGGGTTACGGCGATGACGACTAAGGAAGAGGACTTTGTGGAACACCTCTTCATTACTACAACGCATCAATATCTACTTTTCTTCACAAACAAAGGAAAAGTATACCGGATGAAGGTTTATGAAATTCCGGAAGCCGGCCGTCAAGCGAAGGGAACGGCGATAGTCAATCTCTTGTATATTACCGGTGAGGAAAAGATAACAGCAGTAATTCCTGTACGCGAGTTTGGGGAGGATCAATATTTAGTTACCGCCACGAAAAACGGTATTGTGAAAAAAACTAGTCTGACTCAATATGATACCTCTAGAAAAGATGGGATTATTGCGCTGACCCTTGATGAAGAGGATGAGTTAATTGGCGTAAAATTGACCCAAGGCGAAGATGAAATAATGCTGGCGACTAAACGGGGGTTGGTGATCAGATTCTCAGAAAAAGACGTGAGAGCGATGGGTCGTACAGCCCGCGGAGTCAAAGGAATCTCGCTGGGCGAAGGTAATATCGTGGTAGGGATGGATACTTGTAAAGACGGAGCTGATCTTTTGTTTGTTACCGAAAAAGGGTATGGCAAGAGAACGCCGTTGACGGAGTTCCGCACCCAGAACAGAGGCGGTAAAGGGCTTATTGGCATGAGTGTTAATAATAAAACAGGGATGGTTGTAGGCATTATGGTTTTGTCCGGTGGAGATGAGATTATGCTCATTACACTGGAAGGAATTATGATCAGAATTTCTGCCGATGGTATTTCCGTGATGGGCAGAGCAACACAGGGTGTCAGGGTGATGAGAATGGATGGACCGGATAAACTGGTGGCCCTGGCGAGAGTGATTAATAAAGAAGATGATGATGAAACGGAAGAAAAAGCAGACGAATAAAAGCAGAAGAGGGCAAATGACTTTTGGCAGAATCATGATATAATAGAAACATTAAAAAAATAATTAGCAAAATAATTAACAAAATAAGTATTAGCAAAATAAAAAAAGGATAGGGGGAAATAAAGGTGAAGGTTCTGGTAATTAATTGCGGCAGCTCATCACTTAAATATCAGTTATTTGACATGGAAAATGAATATGTAATGGCCAAAGGGCTGGTAGAAAGAATTGGTTTGCCGGGGGCAGTATTAACCCATCGTCCCGGGGAGAAAAAACAGGTGATCGAAACAGCGATACCTGACCATGAAAAGGCCATCGCTCTTGTTTTAGAAGCAATAGTTCATCCGGAATATGGGGTTCTGAAATCCATGCAGGAAATTTCCGCGATCGGACATCGTGTGGTACATGCCGGAGAGGATTTTTCAGAGTCGGTTTTGCTTACAGAAGAGGTTATGAAAGCAATCAGGAAAAATATCGAATTGGCGCCGCTGCATAATCCGCCGAATATCATGGGTATTGAGGCTTGTCAACGTTTAATGCCCGAAGTTCCGCAGGTGGCGGTTTTTGATACGGCTTTTCACCAAACGATGCCTGCAAAAGCTTATTTGTATGGCATACCTTATGAATATTATGAGAAATATAAAATCCGTAAATACGGTTTTCACGGCACTTCGCATAAATATGTGGCTCAACGGGCCGCAGCTCTCTTGGGTAAATCCTTGGAGGAAGTGAAAGTGATAACCTGTCATCTGGGCAATGGTTCCAGTATTGCGGCCGTTGCCGGTGGGAAATGCCTAGATACCACCATGGGCTTTACCCCGCTGGAAGGATTAATGATGGGAACACGTTCCGGAGATCTGGATCCTACTGTCATCACCTTTTTGATGGAAAAGGAAAATTGGACGACCGAGCAGATTAATAATTTCTTGAACAAAAAAAGCGGTGTTTTAGGTCTTTCCGGGGTAAGCAGTGATTTCAGGGATTTGGAGACCGCGGCTGGCGAAGGGAATAAGCGGGCGCAATTAGCCTTGGATCGTTTTGCCTATGGCGTCAAAAAATATATTGGAGCCTATGCAGCAGTATTAGATGGCGTTGATGCGCTTGTCTTTACAGCCGGGTTAGGGGAAAACTCCGCCTCCATGCGGGAAAGTATCTGTGAGGGGCTGGGATACCTTGGGGTAAAAATTGATGCGGTCAAGAACAAGGTTCGCGGGGAAGAAGTGGATGTTTCTAGTAATGACGCGAAAACAAGAGTACTGGTGATTCCGACCAATGAAGAGTTAATGATTGCCCGGGATACGTATGAGATCGTGAAATAATCGTGAAGTAATCGATGCTTCGTTTATTGTTTTAGCACAAGAACTGCCTCGGGGTTCTAAATCCTCGAACGAAAGTCACCCCAAACATATTATGTTTGGGGTGACTTTCTTGTCGAAGAAAGATATACTCAAAATGAGGAATATTAAATATTGTAAAATAGGGAGTCGGACAATGAAGGTATGTACGTTAATTAGTGGCAGTTCAGGAAATGCAATCTATGTAGAAACAGCCCAGACTAAACTATTGATTGATGCCGGACAGTCAGGGAAGACGATTAGTCAAGCTTTAGAGGAAGCTTGTGGTAAGTCATCGCAAGAACTGGATGCTCTTTTACTTACCCATGGGCACCGGGATCATATTATGGGTGCGGGGGTTTTAGCCAGAAGATATCATTTGCCTGTATATGCAACAGAGGGAACTTGGTGTGAGTTGGAAAATCTCCCCGGAACTATAAAAGAGGAGCAGCAAAATTACATATGTGCACAAAAAACTTTAGAAATAGGCGATCTAAAAATTGAGCCATTTGCGGTTTCTCATGATGCCATGGAACCGGTGGGCTTTTTATTGTCTCAAGGAAAGAAGTCGCTAGGTATTGCTACTGATTCAGGGGTTTTTACTACGCAGATGGCACGAGTGCTAAGAGATGCCGATTGTCTCATTTTGGAGGCAAATCATGATCTGGAGCTGCTGAAGAATGGGCCCTATCCTTGGCCTTTAAAGAAACGCATTTCCGGTATTATGGGGCATTTATCCAATGAAAGTGCGGGCAATGCTCTGCTGCGCATCCTAGGGGAAGCCTCGCGTAAAGTAATGCTGTCCCATTTGAGTGCGGAAAATAATAATCCGGCGCTGGCTTTACAGACAGTGCAGGATATTCTAAAAACAAATCAGTTTAATTTAGCAGAGGTGGATGTTACGGTAGCACCACGTTATAAGCCAAGTGCTTGCGTATCCCTCTAAATCTGCTGATTCACCGGCAAAGAAAGGAAACAAAGAAAGGAAAAGGCCATGCAAATTCGGATCATTACGGTGGGCAAATTAAAAGAAAAATATTGGCAGGATGCCGTTAAAGAATATCTGAAAAGAAGCGGCCCTTATGCTAAGATTGAGACAATTGAAGTAGCGGAGGAAAAATTACCGGATGCTCCTTCTTCTGCGGAGATTCGGCTTGCCTTAGCCAAGGAAGGGGAAAATATCATGCGGCAGATCCTCCCATCCTCTTATGTGATTACTTTGGCGATTGAAGGGAAGAGGCTCTCTTCAGAGGAGTTAGCTGCTTTTATGAGTCGGCGGGCGTTGGAGGGCCAGAGTAAATTGGTTTTTATTATTGGCAGTTCATACGGGATTTCCCGGGAAATACTCGAAAAAAGTGATTTTCGCTTATCCTTCTCCCCCATGACTTTTCCCCATCAAATGATGCGGGTAATTCTTCTGGAGCAGCTTTACCGCAACTTTAAGATTGCGAAGGGGGAACCTTATCATAAATAAAGAAACTACTTGTTAATATGGTATAATCAAGATAGTAATGGATTCTGTAATTGGGGGGTATAATATGGATAAGTCTAAAGAGATAGGCCTTATGGATAAAAATAAACTCTTAGAAATATTCGATTATATAAATGAAAGGCTTAAAGAGAACCAATTACAGCTTGAGATAACTATCTATGGTGGTTCCATTATGACTATGGTTTATGATAATAGACCTGCCACCAAGGATATAGATTGTGTATTTAGTGAAACAAACTTTAAATTATTAGAAAACATCCTGAACATTACCAAGTTTACGTTTAATCTATCCGAGGATTGGATAAATGAAGAAATTAAGGAACCACTG
Organism: Peptococcaceae bacterium UBA5356; assembly: GCA_002407935.1. Taxonomy (GTDB): domain Bacteria; phylum Bacillota; class Peptococcia; order DRI-13; family DTU073; genus UBA5356. The sequence goes on along the minus strand of DHPU01000036.1, from coordinate 15,892 downwards.
AAAGCTATTTTAAAAGAAGAAAAAGAAACCTATAAGACATATTCTAATTTAAAAATATTGAAACCTAAAGCCGAGCAGTTGTTAGCTATGAAGATATTAGCTGCCAGACCAGAACCCGCTAAAGATTTTGTAGATGCTTATATCTTGTGCAAGGATTTAAAGATTACTACGAAAGCTGAATTGTTGGATATTTTTTCAGAATACATACCACTCACCTTTATAAGAGAGAGACAAATGAATTTTATTAAATATCTAGGAGAGGATTTAGGCTATGATTGGGAATAAGTATTTACAAGGTTTATTTAATTATCCAGACGAGGATACAAGCTTGAATCAACTATTGGAATTATTAAAAACAAAAGACATGAAATTTATAGAGAGTCTGTATGAATCAGTAAATATAGATGCTTGTAATGATCAAGAAATAAAATATTTAACTAAAGTATCAGCGCTAATAGATTATTATTTACAGATTCATAATATGGAAGTTCCAAGTTGGTTGAGAGATGAGAAGTTAGCTTTTGAGAAGCCGTATTATCATTGTAAAAGGATCAGTGATTTTGATAAAGTAAAATTACAATATACAAATCCTGCTCCATTTAGGGCAAGAAATGTTTATTTCGATTTGCAAGGCATTGAAAGAGTTTAAAGTAAATCAGGGTAGTTGACAAAAAAACAGAGGAGCATTTTAGGAAAAAGAAAAGGCTGCAGATTCTGCAGCCTTTTTGCTATTTATACTTTCGTTTATACTTTAGAGAGCCTTAACGGTAATTTTTACCTTTCTGGTTGCATCATCCCAGTCTACTTTGTAGCCGAGCTTTTCGAAGTCCCGGATTTTTATATAGGTGCGTCCCTTAATGATGGTGCCGGTCATATCAATTTTGCGGGCATTCTTTAATACATAAGCTTTACCTTGTGCGGAATCCCACCCTACATTTTCCTCAAAGGTTTCCGCAATTTTTCTTAAGGGTAAATAGGTACGATTATCAATCATTAAAACATTCAGCTCTTCCTGTTTGGCACCTTTCCTATTTTTAAAGTGACAGGTTTTTTTATCGACTTGAACTTCCATTGTTTGGGTGATTAGCTGCTCCAATTCGCTATAGCTCATAACCTTGGACGTGGGGACATTTACGGTTAAGGAAGTAAGTGGCTTAATGTTATTTTGGACTTCAGCCTGAAAACTGACTTGTTCATTTTTTTCTTTAAAAAGGAATTGCATCTTATAATAATTTGCATATGAGTCGGGGCCCTTTTTCTCAATGGTATATTTAAGGCTTAAGTTGTTTAACATTTCTTTTACGTTATCTTTATCTTTCTCTTTTTGGAGCTCTGTTTGTAAAGCTGCCGCTTTTTGCAGATATTCGGCTTTATTCTGCGAAATGGTCTCAGTCAGCATTTTGCAAACCATTTTATATTGATCCTTTTGTTGAGAATTCAGGCCTAGCGCAGCCATTTCGTCATTAGTGAGGTTATCAAGGAAAGAAATAAAGTAGGCTTCGAGTTTTTCCATGTTATTGATGGAATACGTCAGGAAGGGAGTTAGTTTTTCGATAGCCTTCATGCCGGTAACTTCTAAGGTATAGCCATCTCCATTCTTAACAATCAGATCCGATTGATAATTTTCAAAGGCGGAGGGAAGACCATACATAAATCTTTGCACAATCCGGTTAAATTTATTATTGAGCAGTGTATCATTTTGCAACATATTCTTGGTGATGGGATTTTGTTCTTTATTTTCGGTAAACAGTTGGAGATATTCTGCTTTGGTGAGCCGGATATATTCGGTGTCGCCAAAGACCTCCTTCAATTTAGCACTTGTTTCAGGATTGCCTATTTTTGGGGCGAATTTAATTAGCTCATCAATTTTAAAATAAAGCGTATCGTCTTTACAAAGCATTTTTAAGATTTCCTGCTCGGTTCCCATTTGTTTATCCACATAGAAAATACTGCTTTCTAACAGATCCTTTTCAATATCGGCTTTATTGGTGTATTTTAGCGTGATTCCTTTTTGCAATAAATTAAAGAGCATGACTTCAGAATCGGTTGCCGTGGGGGAAAGAGACGGAGCTTTGATACTGAGGAGATATTGACCCGAGCTTTCCATGGTGTTTAATTTACTGATTTCTTCGTGGAGTTGTACAAATTCTTTTTCTGCTTGACTGCAGCCTGTGGTTAAGGCTGTTAAAGTCACGGTGAGTACCAAGAATAAGAAAACCGTTAACAATTTCTTTTTGGACATTTTAAAACCTCCTTAAAATTTTAAAAGATTTAAAGTAAAGTAAGCTTGATTAAAGTGCTATAGCTATTATAGCATAAATATCCAATGAGAAACATATAGTGTAAAATTACGTTACTTACTCACGACTGAAGTCACGAGAATGCGTGAACGAAATTACTTCAAAGAAAAATGTCTTGACAGCCAGGCGTTTTTGTAATACGGTTAGTAATAAATAAAATAGAGATGATAGAGGTGCGGTTCTTATCAGTACTGAGACTGACTGGCAGGATGAGGTTGCAGGAAAGGAAGTGTCGCCGAAGCATTCAGCTTTTGCCACAAGGCTGTTTGCTGGTAGCATACAAAAGATGTATGCTACTGTCACAAGTATCTCATGGATATTTGTGGAGCACTATCTTTAAAATAGGACATATTGTCTGACCTTGAAGCGTGCTTTAAGGTTTTTTTGTTTAAAAGGTTGAAATTATTGCGGAAATTACGACAAAAGTACTTTGGAGAGGGGGGAACGAACAGACAAAACAGGCCGAGAAATTGCATGCGGATATTGAATGCAGACGGATTTCCAGTTTATTTTTAATAGTAGGAATGATATTATTTTTAATAAAGGCAAGTATGGTGGAAAAGTATTTTTTAAAAGAGATCGTTAACTTGATAAGTTGAGGAGAAAGAAAGGTGAACGTGTTTTATGAGTTGTGAATTGAAAAAAGAACAGGTGCTAAAAATTATTAAGAGTAAAGGAAAAGAAAAAGAACAGTTGCTGGCCATTCTACTGGAAATCCAGCAAGCCTCAGGGCGGAATTATGTAGATAAAGAGTGGGCCAGGATAGTGGCTGACGAATTAGGATTACCGCT
>DHPU01000036.1:11588-12606 GCA_002407935.1 Peptococcaceae bacterium UBA5356 | reverse complement strand
GCTCCGTGTCATGTCGCGAATGGGCGTGCTGTGGTGCAGATGTTTGAAGAACAGCTGGGGATTAAAATGGGAGAAACGACGGCGGACCAGCTCTTTACTTTACAATATACTGCTTGTATTGGGGCTTGTGATCTTGCTCCGGCCGTTAAAATAGGCGATCAAGTATATGGCAAACTGACGAGTGCTAAGGTTGCGGAAATAATCAAGAGTTACCGGGGGGTGTCTACATGTCAAAAGTAATACCGTTAATTTCAAAAAATTGTGGTAAAATACGTCCCACGTCGGTAGAAGATTACGTTAAAGCGGGTGGCTTTGCCGGATTGAAAAAAGCGCTAAAGATGAAACCTACCGCGATTATTGATGAAGTTAAAAAGGCTAAACTCATGGGGCGGGGCGGAGCCGGTTATCCGGCCGGTGCAAAATGGCAGCAACTGTATGAGATTGAGCATACCCCTAAATATATTGTTTGTAATGCCGATGAGGGCGAACCGGGAACTTTTAAGGATAAATTGCTCTTGGAAAAAGATCCTTTACGGGTAATCGAAGGGATGACTATTGCCGGTTATGTTTTCGGTTCCCAGGAGGGGTATATTTATATTCGTGGGGAATATGCCGCTATTCAGGAAGTTTTTCGGAAGGCTATCGATAATGCGGTGAAAGCGGGTTATCTGGGGGACAATATTTTAGGGACGAAAACTTCTTTTCATCTGCATGTAATGACCGGAGCCGGAGCTTATGTGTGCGGGGAAAACTCGGCCCTCCTGAATTCTTTGGAGGGAAAAGCAGGGCGACCGAGAGTGAAGCCCCCTCATTTAGCGGAAGTAGGGCTTTTCCAAAAACCTACTCTGGTCAATAATGTGGAGTCTTTTGCAAACATCCCTACGATTATAGAGATAGGAGCCGAAAAATATCTTGGTTATGGTACGGCGGAAAGCGGGGGAACAAAGCTGGTTTGCCTTTCCGGGCACGTTGCGAAGCCCGGTGTTTATGAAGTTCCTTTTGGCCTGACTATTCGTGA
>DHPU01000036.1:6663-11428 GCA_002407935.1 Peptococcaceae bacterium UBA5356 | reverse complement strand
TTTATCATATGGGCGGACAGTCCGGGCCGTGTGGCTTTTTATCGCAGTTAGATACGGATTATTGTTACAAAGCTTTACGGGCTAAGGGGTTAAGTGTCGGTTCCGGGGCGATTGTAGTATTAGATGAATCGGTATGTGTGATTGATTATCTGAAATGTGTCACGGAATTTTTCATTCATGAATCTTGTGGCAAATGTACCCCTTGTCGGGAAGGGAATAAACAGCTCTATGCGATTCTGGATAAATTCTCTCAAGGAACGGCTACCCAGGATGATTATACGCAAATGAAACGTTTGAGCGAGTTGCTGGCGAAGGGCTCTTTCTGTGGCCTTGGTCAAGCGGCGGCGACGGCACTCAACACCTGTTTGCAGAATCTGCGCTCGGAATTCGAGGCGCACATAGCAGGAAAGTGCCCGGCAGGAGTATGTTTCACTAAACAGGAAAGTGGTGAATAAAGATGAATAATGTTACAGTAACGATTGATGGGATACAAGTAACGGTACCCGAGGGGACAACGATTTTAGAAGCGGCCCAAAGAGCAGGCGTAGTCATTCCGACACTTTGTCATCATCCTGATCTCAAGCCGCGGGCAACTTGCCGGGTTTGTCTCGTCGAAGTAAAGGGACAAAGAAGGTTCCAGACGGCTTGCAACACTCCGGTAGCGGAGGGGAATGAAATTACGACCAATAATAAGGCGGTCAGGGAAGCAAGAAAAACTGTCCTGGAACTAATTCTGGCCGATCATCCTCAGGATTGTTTGAAATGTGTCCGTAACCAAAGTTGTGAGTTGCAGAAACTGGCGCATGATTATCAGATTAGGGAGGTCTCCTTTGCCGGTACGGAAAAGAAACTGCCGCTGGAAGACAGCAATCCTTCGATTGTCAGGGATATGAATAAATGTATTAAATGTGGCCGTTGTGTGGAGGTTTGTCAGGAAGTGCAGCAGGTGGCGGCTATTAATACGGCACACCGTTCGACGGAGTTTGGAGTCTCTACCGCGTTCGGTGAGGCGTTGGCTGATTCTCCGTGTGTTTATTGCGGGCAGTGTATTAATGTCTGTCCGGTCGGAGCTTTGACGGAGAAGGATGATACGGCTAAAGTCTGGGAAGCTCTTGATAATCCGGAGCTGCATGTGGTGGTACAAACCGCTCCGGCTGTGAGGGTTGCCTTGGGTGAAGAGTTTGGCATGGCCCCGGGAACGATTAGCACGGGTAAAATGGTTGCGGCTTTAAAACGGTTGGGCTTTAACAAGGTTTTTGACACAAACTTTACGGCCGATTTAACTATTTTAGAGGAAGGGAATGAATTACTGCAACGGATCAAAGAGGGTGGAACTTTGCCGATGCTGACGTCATGCAGCCCCGGCTGGATTAACTATATTGAAAAATTCTACCCCGAGCTTTTACCGCATGTTTCCAGCTGTAAATCGCCGCAGCAAATGTTTGGGGCGTTAGCCAAGACTTATTATGCGGAAAAGGCCGATATTCCCGCGGAGAAAATCTTTGTTGTCTCCATTATGCCTTGTACAGCCAAGAAATACGAATGTACCCGGCCGGAGATGCGCAGCAGCGGATACCAGGATGTAGATGTTGTTTTGACGACGCGGGAACTGGCCAAAATGATTAAACAGGCCAGCTTGGATGTAGAGGCTTTGCCGGAAGCGGAATATGATGCTCCGTTGGGAATCTCCACCGGTGCCGCCGTTATTTTTGGTGCTTCGGGCGGGGTAATGGAAGCCGCCTTGAGGACTGTTTATGAAGTGGTGACAGGTCAGGAATTAAGTGATGTTGATTTTAAAATGGTGAGAGGTTTAGAAGGAATAAAAGAAGCGGAAGTGGATTTGGCCGGCACCAAAGTGAAGATAGCGGTAGCTAATGGGCTGGGAAATGCGAAGGCGTTATTGGAAAAAATTAAAGCCGGTGAATGTGCTTATCACTTTATTGAAATAATGTGCTGCCCCGGCGGGTGTATCGGTGGGGGCGGACAGCCACTCGGCACAACCACGGCAATCAAGCAAAAACGGCTGGAAGCGACTTATGAAATTGACCGCGGTTTAAAACTGAGAAAATCCCATGAAAATCCGGCAGTTACGACACTTTATGAGGAATTCCTGAAAAAACCTTTAGGGCATAAATCACACGAACTGCTGCATACGCATTATACGCAGAGAAAATATTAAAGAAAAGTAACAAGGACACAACCCCCCCAAACCGGTACGGAAATGGAGTAAGCGAGGCATATCGTGACGATATTGCCTCGCTTATTTTACTGGGTCACTTAGTTATCTATACACTCGAACAAAGCAATCAGTGCGTTTTCCCTCAAACGCACTGGCAAACTGCATATCGTCTGATATCTGACGGTCAGGGTCATAAACAACGAACAAAAATCCCTTATCCGCAGGATTATCACGCTGCAGGTCAAAGCCTTCATTCACCAGCAGGAACGTTTCAAGGTTGCCCTGATACAGCGGTGCAGACGGAATATTCTCAATACGCCCGATAACCTTTTCTGTTTCTGATGTTGTGAGATCAGGATAATGAGCAGAAAGATAAGAACACAAATCGTCCTTAAGTAATATCTCTTCGAACCTGCGATGAATGGTCTCGCCGAGGACATAATTATAGTCCTGTTTTTGAAATAAATCGATGATAGCCGCCTCAAGCTCGGCTTCGGTAAACATTCCTCTTACAAAATTCAAGTCCACGGCGATCCCCCTTACTCGTCGTTTTCGTCAACGGTACTTTCAGCAAGCTCCGTTAACTCACGCAATTTGCTTTCCAATATGCTTTTATCTGGCAAGTGCAGTTTATAGTCTGCAATCATGGCGGGTGACATACTGCGGCTGAGTGCATACTCGACCACCGTAGCATCATTTTTAGTGCAGAGGATAAGCCCGACACTCGGGTTTTCATCGTCTTTCCTGATATCACGGTCAAGAGCCTCAAGGTAGAATTCCATCTTGCCGAGGTGTTCCGGCTCAAACTCTCCGATTTTCAATTCGATCGCCACAAGGCAGTGGAGCTCACGATTATAAAATAGCAGGTCGATGAAAAAGTCGCGGTTGCCAACCTGGACACGGTATTCCTCACCAACGAAGGTGAAATCCTTGCCGAATTCCAGGATGAAGTCCTTCAGATTGGCAACGATGGCTTTCCGCAGGTCTTTCTCTTTATGGCTTTCAGGTAAATCCAAAAATTCAAGGACATAACTATCGCGCAAAGCGGTTAAACCCTTGCTGCGTTTATTTATCAGCTTGTTGGTGATTTTCGACATCATTGTGCGTTCATAAAGCCCGCTGTCCATCTGCCGCTTCAATTCTCGGAATGAATAACGGTTTCTGATCGATAGAGTCAGATAAAACTCTCGCTCCTCGTCCGTTTTACACGACATAATTTGAAGATTGTGCGACCATGTTAATTCTCGCGACAGTGTTGCGAGTTTTTCGTTGGCGCAATATGTTTCATAAAATTGTTTCATCCGCCAAATGTTTGACGCAGAAAAACCTTTAATGCCAACATAGCGGCTTTGTATGAAGTCAGAAAACTCCTTGACGACAGACTTGCCCCAGCCGCCCTCGGAAACGCGGAGGCTCACATACTTGCCGATATCCCAGTACATATTTATGAGTTCCCGATTAACGGCGCGGAAAGCACTCTCACGGGCATTGTCAATGATGGCAATGACCTCGTCAAAAGCGTTTGCGTTGTTCGGGATTAAGCTGTCGCTCATAAGTGTTCCTCCTGTGCTTTTGTTGTTTTAGCCATTTTTATCACCACTCTTTACGCTTAAGATTTATCTCTTTCAATTGACTGATCTGGCACCAATTCCATAATATCACAGAAGTCTACACCAAGAAGGGTACACACCTTGATCAGAACATTCATACTGACATTTTCGTGATTTGACAGTTTGGCAATGGTCGTTGAGCTTAGCCCAGCAGCCAACTGCAAATCTTTCTTTTTCATGTCTCTGTCGATAAGAAGCTTCCAGAGCTTTTTATAACTTACTCGCATATTCGCCACCCATTTCCCAAGTTTCGTTTTATTATATCATATTTCAAGTGCGTTTTACAATATATCTTACGCATTTGTAAAGTTTCTATCCGTTTATATACGAAAAACAAGTGCGTTTATCGAAGTAAATGTAGCTATCTGCACCGACTTGTGGTATGTGTGTTGCTGAAAGGAGTTGGTCTATATGAAGAAGCCACTCATCGCCGGAATAGGCATTATCGCTTGTGTTGCACTGTGTGCCGCTGTGTGGCCACTCATCGCCGAGGTGGACTATGAGCAAAGGGATTGAGAAAATCACTGTGTCGTTGCCGACCGAAACGCTCCGATTGGCTAAGGCAGACAGCTTAATCTGCTGTCTGTCTCAACCAATACCCACGGTTTAGAAAATGTCCCTATGGAGCCGTGGAGAACTGTCCCCTGTTTTTTGTTTTTTTTCTTTGCAGGGTTTTGCGGAATAGTTTCGTCTATATTAATAGTGGGAAGGAAAGGAGGGGAGCTATGGCTTCGATTGAACAGCTGGTGTGTAGATCCCGGCAAGGGGATCAAGAAGCCTTCTGTGAGCTTGTGGATCTATACAAGGCCTATGTTTTTGCTATTATTCTTAACTTTGTTAAAGAAAAAGACGAAGCGGAGAATATCGCACAGGAAGTTTTTTTACAAATATACCGCTCCCTTTCTCAGTACCGCTTTCAGAATTTTAAAGCTTGGGCCGGGAAAATAGCACTTAGTAAGTCTATTGATTACCAAAG
>DHPU01000036.1:4818-6438 GCA_002407935.1 Peptococcaceae bacterium UBA5356 | reverse complement strand
AAGAACGGAAGGAACGTGTCCAAGAAGTATGTTTAGCTTTGCCGGAGGTTTACCGACGTACCATTCAAAAGTACTATTTAGAGGAAAAAAGCTATCAGCAAATAGCGGTAGAAGAAAAAGTAGCGATTAAGACGGTGGAGTCGCGTTTGTATCGAGCTAAAAAATTATTTCGTGAGAGATGGGGGGAAGGCGGATAGATGAAGCACTTTAAGCAGGAAGAGATCAGACAATATAAAGAAGGGCTGGCCGAGGAAAAATTGAGGCAGCAAATTGAAACTCATCTCGGTTGTTGTGAAGTCTGCCAGGAGGTCTTTCTAACCCTTGTTTTGCCGGAAGAAGTGCGGCAGGCGGCAGAACTGCTCTCCCCGAATTTTACGGAAACAATGCTGACCACTTTAAGCGATAACAATAACAATAATAATAACAAAAACAATAATATTATTGCGATCCGGAAAAGCGGGGAAAAAGCCGGGCGAGCACAGACAATCTTTACGGAAAAAAGGCAGAGCTTGTTTATTTATTATGTAGGCGCCGCAGTAATCACTCTTTTCTTTGTGAGTAACGGTTTGTTTCAAAGGATTGTTGACGTAACCCCCCAGATGGCCTTATTAACGGAAACAGAAAGAACGAAGAGGGTAGAGCGGGGAGAAGATGGCTTTAGCTTGTCTAAAGAGGCCGTAAATAAAGCGGCACTTTGGATAGAGAATTTTGAAGCACAAGAAGTGAGGAGGATTAATGATGAAGAAAAAAAGTAAATTTATCGCTTTTATTTTGTCGTTTTTACCGGGGTTAAGCCATGTTTATGTAGGGTATAAGGAACGGGCGATTATCTTTTTTGGTCTCTTTTTCGGGGCAATTGTCAGTGTGACAGGGTTAAATATGCTTGCTAATAGTGATCGCTTCTTCATTTTATTGGTTTTTACGTTACCTTTGATTTGGTTTATTTCAATGGTAGATGCTGTTTCTTTAACGGAGCGGAGACGGCATGAGTACGGGGAGGAAGAAGAAAAGGAAGTTATTGATGGGATGAAGGGAATAGATGGTGATTCTTGGTTTAACTTAAGTAATAAAAAATTGGTTACGGTAGCTTTATCTATGGTTCCGGGTGCCGGGCATATGTATTTGGGTCTTCAGAACAGAGGACTTGCTTTGATGACGCTTTTTTTCTTCTCCGCTTTTCTTATGGGTTGGCTGCGAATGAGCCTTTTTATCTTTCTTCTTCCTGTAATCTGGTTTTACAGTCTTTTTGATGCTTTTCACCGGGTGGAGAATGAAGATTGGGAAAATGAAAATGAAGGTGAAAATGGAGAGGAAGAAGTTTTTCAATTATTTTCCTGGTTCAACAAGCATCCGCAATGGACGGGGTGGGCTCTTATTTTACTAGGCTGTCTTGTGCTCTTTGAAAGAATTATTTCGCCTTTGCTTACTTGGCAGATCCGGAATTATTTACAGACGGGAATAGTGGCCATAATCTTAATCGGCGGTGGAGTGAAGCTGCTTTTGGGTAGTAAGCAAGGGCAAGGGAATCTCGTGGATCAGGGGGGCCAGCAGTATACGTTAGAAGAGATACCGGAAGGAATGCAAGAAAATGTGCAGGAAAATCAGCAAGAAAATCAGCAA
>DHPU01000036.1:0-4694 GCA_002407935.1 Peptococcaceae bacterium UBA5356 | reverse complement strand
AGAAAATCAGCAAGAAAATCAGCAGGAAAACATATAGAGAATGGGAAAAACAGTTAAAAAAACAGGCGTAATAACGCACGAGAACAGAATTAAGGGGAAGATGTAGTAAGTAGAGGATAGGATTTAAGTAAAGGGAGGGGAAAGGGAATGAAACGGAGAAGAGTGGGAACCTTGACCATGGGATTACTGTTGATTGGGTTAGGAGTATTGCTTTTCTATGCTCAATTCAATGCACAAAACGTGTTGGGCATTATAAAGACTTGGTGGCCTTTACTGCTTTTTATGTTAGGGGCAGAGGTTCTTTGGTTTTTTTATACGGCCAAAGAGGAAAATCCGAAAATAAAGTACGATCTTTTTAGTATCTTTATCATTTTTCTGATCATAATTTCCGGTTTGGGAGTTTATGGATTAACGCAAATAGGGCTAATGTCCCGTTTACAGATGATGGTGTCGGCACAGCATTTTGCGGTGCCAATTCCTACTGAGGAGGTAGTACTTGATCATACTATTAAAAAGATTGTGGTGGATTCTTCCGGGCTTTCGCTCTGTCTTAGGACGGGAAAGACGGATGCTGTAACAGCTTACGGAGAGGCCAATGTTACGGCTGATAGCCGGGAAACAGCAGAAAAGCTGCTGGTTACGCCCATGATGGTCAGTCGTAACATCGGCGATACACTTTATCTGTCCTTTAATTTTTCCAATTTGGGCAGAGAGATGAATTATCATGCCAGTATTAGCGAATTTACCGTAATTGTTCCCGGGGATCGTCAAATCGAGGTGGAAAGTAATAATTATTTAGAAGTAGCGGCTGATGGCTTACAAAACCGACTTTCGATTGACAGTGGGGGCTCGGTGCAATTAAAGGTTCCGGAGGAGGGCAATTACCAGATAGAGGCTTTTGTCCGGCGGGCCAATGATCTGCGCGGTAATGTAGGGTGGGAGATTAAAACGAACAAAAGGATAGATAATAATAAAGCCATAGATAAAGATAATAATGAAACTAAGGAGATGGAAAACAGATCTGAACCAGAACCGGAGCGTGATATCATGGGACAATTAAAGTTAGGGAATGGTCAATATAAAATAACGGTGATTTGCAGGAACGGAGTAACGGTAAACAGAATCTAAACGTTTTGCTGAGTTATATTTTAATAAGCGAGTGCTCCGGAAGGAATATTTCAGCCCACGGCGAGAGCCGTGGGCTTGTTAAGTCAAATATGGTATAATAATTAAGAAAATAATTAATTAAGAAATTAAAATTTTATGGAGGTTTGATATTTGTGTTTATTCGGCAGGCGACGCCCGAAGACGCCGAGGAAGCCGCAAAATTAATTTGTATGGCCTGGGAAGAATGTGCGTGTGTATTAGCTGGTACTACTAATGAGAAGGAGATACAGAAGGTTATTAAAGCATTTTATCAACAACCCCACAATATCCTCAGTTATCAAAATGTTGAGATTGCGGAAGGGGAAAAGGGGGTGGCGGGGTTAGTATTAGCGTACCCTTCAGATTATTATGAACAGCTAAATAAATTAGTAGCGGAGAAATTACCTAGTATTTATCAATCGGATATGACAGATTTTCAAAGTAAAGTAATACCACTGTTTAAAAAAAGAGAAGCTAAACCGGGAGAATATTATATTGATTCATTAGCGGTATATCCGCAGTATCGATCTTGTGGTGTGGGGAGTAGATTATTGAAGGTTGCTCACCTTAAATCTCGTAAGCGGGGAATTAAAAAGATTTCTTTGATTGTTAAAATGGGAAATAAAGCAGCGCTTAATTTATATAAGAAACTGGGCTATTCGATTAGAGGCAAGCTGAAAAAGGCGGATAATAATTATCTAAGCATGATAAAAATTAACAACTGAATTAATAACAGTGTAAATATGGGAGGAATTAATGGGTGAAAAACTTAGTAGGAATTGGTGCGTTATGGAAAACAACGAGTGCGGTTATTCCCATAATGGCTTTTTTAGTTATTTTTCAAGTATGTGTTTTTAAAAAGTCGATTGGTGATGTTAAAAGTTTCATTTTAGGAATTTTATTAACGGTAGTGGGTCTGCATTTTTTCTTAGAAGGGATTTCTTTAAGTTTACTTCCTTTAGGAGAAAGTGTTGGAGAAAATCTGGTCTTGATAAAGCAAAAATGGCTCATTGTGGTTTTTGCTTTTGTTTTAGGATACTTCGGGACGCTTGTGGAACCTGCATTAAGAACATTAGCCTTAGAAGTGGAAGAAATTTCAATTGGCGTTATTTCACAAAATTTGCTCATTCGTACTGTGGCAATAGGGTTTGGTGCGGGCATGTCTTTAGGAGTACTTAAGATATTAAATGGTATTCCTAATTTAAAAATAATCGTTCCTTTATTGATATTAACCTTAATTCTAATCTTTTTTACACCGGAACAGTTTATGGCCATTGCGATGGATTCGGCTAGTGCTACCACCGGACCGGTGAATATCCCTTTGAATTTGGCGATAGCGTTAGGGCTATCTAAAATTATTGAGCATGCTGATCCGCTGTTTAATGGGTTTGGCATTATCGGGTTAACATCTTTTGGCGCAATGATTTCAGTGCTGTTTTTGGGAATCCTAAGTAAAATATAAGGAAATAAGGAAGGAGGCGGGAAAGGTTAGCTATGGAAGAGAAAGTTTGCATTGTTGCAATAGTGGAAAGAGGAAAAGCCGATAAAATTGTAGAAGAAGTTAAAAAGGTTGGGGCTAAAGGGGCAACGATACTTTATGGCAGAGGAACCGGTGAACATGAAGCCAAAAAACTCTTTAGTATACACATCGATTCTTCTAAAGAAATAATTTTAATTGTCCACGAGAAAGCAAGTTATCAACCGATTTTTGATGCTATAATTCAAGCAGGAAAGCTCGAACAGATTGGTACCGGGATTATTTTCACGTTACCGGTAGGACACTTTATCGGACAATAGACAGGGGGCACACTACGTAATGCAGGAAGTAAAGTTGAAGAGAGACGGACATACACATACACATTATTGCCTTCATGCCTCCGGGGAGCTTGCGGAGGAATATGTGAGAAAGGCGATAGAAAAAGGGTTTACGATGTATTCATTTACGGAGCATTTGCCTCTTCCGGAAAGCTTTTTAGCCTCTTTTCCTTATACGGAGGAAACCAAAAATGAATTAGCGTTGTTAGATGATGATCTGGACGGTTATTTCAGAGAAATGCTGGCGTTAAAGAAAAAATACAAAGATAGAATTCAATTATTAATCGGTCTGGAAATAGATTATTTACCAACGGAAACGGCTTATTTAAGGATGATGTTAAAGGAATATGGTTCTTTTTTAGAGGATGGGCTTCTTTCTGTGCATATTCTGGAGGGAACCGCTGGTTTCCGTTGTGTTGACTTGGATCTTGCCGATTTTGAAGAGGGGTTAATCGGTTATTACGGCTCTTATGAAAAGACCCAGTTAGCCTATTATCGGGCGGTTAAAGAAGCTTTGATGGCGGATTTAGGTTTATACAAACCGAAAAGAATCAGTCACCTAACCCTTTGTCATAAGTTCCAGCATTATTTTCATCAAGCGGGCAAGACGGGGGAAAAGGTACAGGCGGCAGTAATGGATTTGCTTTTATATATGAAAGAACATGGCTATAGCTTAGATGTTAATATGGCGGGCCTGTTTAAGGAATATTGCCGGGAACCTTATCCCGCTCCCTGGATTCTTCAGGCAGCTAAGCAGTTAAAGATTCCGTTGGTATACGGGTCTGATGCTCATGCGGTTGAACAGGTGGGACGGGCTTATGATGATTATTTGCGGTTAATTAGGGAATCAGGAAATTGTAGCTAAGGGGAATTAAGAAAAAATAAAAAGGTGGAACCCTTGGAGCGGGGTTTCACCTTTTGGTTTTTTACGATAGTATATTCGATTTATGTGTTGAGTTGCGAGGTTATGTGAGGTGTTTTTTTGAGCTGACTCAACTGAGTCAGACTAGGGACAAGGTTTCGCACCTCACCCGGTTTTCTTAGCGGGTTTTGTTAAGGATTTAACATTTACTGTATTTTTTGCCCATGGTTGCTGGCTGATAGGGTTCTTTATGGTGGTACGTTTGAAAGTTGAGGTAGAGCTAGAGCTGGGACTCTTTTTGGGGAACAGATTGTTGTTAATATTGTTTACGATACGTTTCTTGTCTGCTGCTGTGTAGCCGGTGTTTTTATTTGAAGTTGTTGCCTTTTTTAATGAACTGAAGAGAGTTGACTTAAAACTGGTTTTACTGTAGTTTGATTGATTAAATAATGTTTTAGCGGGAGTGCCGGTTTTCTTAGTGGGCTGTTTAAAAGTAAGAAGATCCGCCCACATTGAGGAAGAGGTATTAAACTTTAGTTGTGTTTTATTGGAGGTAGAATTATTTTTGAATAAATTGCCATTTAACTTTAGTTGTGTTTTATTTGGGAGTTTATAATTAACAAGTTTTTTAGAGGGGAGCCACGAAAGTGTAGTATTAGCCCGAGATTCGGCATTAGCGTAGGAAGAAAGGGCAGGAATTAATCCTAAAGCCAGAGATATTGTTAAAATAACCGGGATAAAACTCTTTCTTAACATGAGCCTCGCCCCCCTTATTTTTCAACTATTCAGATTAGCTTATATTTATAGATTTCGACGTCAAAAGGCAGGATTCCTGCATAAATACGGTCTTTTATGAAAGTTTTATATTATG
>DHPU01000071.1:4951-55114 GCA_002407935.1 Peptococcaceae bacterium UBA5356 | reverse complement strand
TTTTTTGTGAAGGTAAGTTGACAAGGTTTATTTTGAGGGTTAAAATGACTTTAGGATTATTAGGAAAGAGGTGGAAAGAATAATGCAAGAAGATGAAAAGGTTGTCTTGGTAGATGAAAATGGGGAAGAACATGAGTTTGCACTCATAGATGTATTGGAGTTGGACGGAGTTGAATATGCGATTTTGGAACCACTGGAAGTAGAAAAGGATAATGACGAAGAAGCGGAAGCAATTATTTTAAAAATTGGGCAAGATGAAAATGGGGAAGAAATTCTCTTTGATATTGAAGATGACGAAGAGTGGGAAATGGTTGCTCAAAAATGGCAGGAAATTATTGAGCAAGAGGATGAAGACGCGGAAGAAGATAACTAAGATAACTCAGAAAAATTAAGAAATATGAAATATGAATTATGAATTATGAACGCTGATAAAGTCTTTTACCTGACGGGGTAGAAGACTTTATCTTTTTTTAGTTAAAAAAGGACTGCCTTCATGTGTTAAAAAGGTGAGAGTATAAATATATCAGTAGTAGGAGATTGTTATTAAGTAAAGGGGTAGTTGTGATGATTAGACGTCTGTTAGTTTTGAGCATATTATTTGGCTTTTTCACTACTTATCCGGTGTGGGGGATTAACGAACAGGTTATTTATCCAGGGGTTTCTGTTAAGGAAATTCCGCTTGGCGACAAAGGAAGCGAGGAGGTTTATCAGCTCTTAGCAGAAGAAAACCGGAAAATAGGTGATAATAAGCTCTTTCTGCATCTTCCTGATGGTGTTACGGTAACAGAGGTTACTTTTCAAGCGATGGGGATTGAGGTAGACCGGAATAGAATCTGGCAGGAGGCGTATGCTCAGGGTAGAAGCGGATCCTGGTTGGAGAAGCTTAAGGCGAAGTGGCAATTATGGAGGAAGGGGGTTGAGCTTCCTTTATATGTTAAGCTTAATAAAGAGATAGCTGCGCAAGTTCTGGAAGAAGCGGGGCAAGCTTGGTATGTAGCTCCACAAGATGCGAGATTTAAAATTACGGCGCGTGATGAAGTTTTGCTCGTTTCTGAAGAAGAGGGACAAAAAATTGCGACAGAGTTAGCCCTCCTCTCATTAGAAGAGCAAATATGGGGAGCAGAAAGTATTTCTTTGTCTCTAAGCCTGGAAATAATCAAACCGGCTAAAACACGTCAGGACTTAGAGGAATATGGAGTATCGGGATTACTAAGCAAGTTTTCCACCTCTTTTAATGCGGCCAAGGTAAAGCGGGTAAAGAATATTCGCTTAGCGAGCGAAAAGTTGGATTATTTTCTGCTCTTGCCCGGTGAGGTTTTTTCTTTTAATGAAGCGGTAGGGCCACGCACGAAGGAGCGTGGTTATGACGAAGCGGATATTATTCAGAATTATAGCTTCGTACCGGGAGTGGGTGGAGGGATTTGTCAGGTTTCCTCCACTTTATATAATGCCATTTTGTTGGCGGATCTGGAAATTGTCGAAAGGGTTCCCCATTCGATGGTGATTAGTTATGTCAAACCAGGGTTAGATGCTACCATAGTTTATGGCAGTAGAGACTTTCGGTTTAAAAATAATACAGATAAATATTTGCTGATAAAAATGACGGTAACAAGCGGGATGATTACTTGTAAAATTTTTGGTAAGGCGGAAAAAGGCAAGAAGGTAGTATTAAAAACTTTTCTGGAGCGGCAGATTAAGCCGGCGACAATTTATAAAAAGGATCCCCTTGTCCCGCAGGGAGGCTATATCCTTGAAAGGAAGGGGGTACAGGGTTGTGTGATTAGGGTAGAACGGCATGTCTATGCCGGTGACGGTAAATTAACGAAAAAGGAGGTTATTTCTAAAGACTTTTATCCTCCCGTGGACAGGGTAATCAGAAGTTCATCTGATCCGCAATCCTTGTCCCTTTCTGAGGTTTTATAGTATAATAATACCATCCATAATTTATTTTGATTTGTTGAGTAGAGAATAGAATAAAGAAGAGAAATAGAGAAATGGATAAATAGAGAAGTGGAGATAAGGTGATAAGGTGATGAATGCTCCTTTGCAGAAAAAAATCAAAAGGGTGCGCAGTGTTTTAGTTATTTCAATTTTGTTTGTGTTGTTGACAGGTGCGGTAGCTTTGGGTGTCGGGTTTTATAGTCAATTAGGTCCGGCTGATCCGCAGAATAAGCAAGAAAAGTTGTTTGTAATTAAGCAGGGTAGTAGCTTGATTGAGATAGCACATAATCTGAAGAAAGAGGGCCTTTTAAAGAGCTCTCGTGGTTTTATTCTTTATGTTAAGTTAACTGGTAACACTAGTAAAATAAAAGCTGGTCAATATCTGCTTAATCCGGCGCTGGATGTGCCGGAAATTACAGAGAAGCTGGTGAAGGGTAAGGTTGCCACGATTACCTTTACCATTCCCGAAGGGTATCATTTGCGCCAGATTGCTCAGGTTTTTGTGAAACAGGGCATTGCTACGGAGGAGGAGTTCTGGGAAGTGGTACAAGAAGGCGAGTTCGATTATGCTTTTTTGGCGGATTTGCCACAAACGGAAAGAAGGCTGGAAGGATACTTATTCCCGGACACTTATACTATTGCCAAGGGGATGCCGGTCAAAGAGGTAATTAAGATGATGCTGAAACGCTTTGATACTGTTTATAAGCGTCTTCCGTCCAATGAAACCGAATTGACCATGCATGAAGTGGTAACTTTGGCTTCGATTATTGAGGGCGAATCAGTTGTGGAACAGGAACGGGCTGTGATTGCCTCTGTCTTTTTTAATCGGCTGAAGATCGGGCAAAGGCTGGAAGCTGATGCTACTGTGCAGTATCTTTTCGATGAAAGGAAGGAGCGGGTTCTGTATCGGGACTTGGAGGTAGATTCGCCGTATAATACGTATCGTCATCAAGGGCTTCCTCCTGGGCCAATTGGGAGTCCGGGCGAGGCATCTTTGCGGGCGGTGTTAGAACCACAGGATACTAAGTATTATTATTTTGTCGCTCGTAAGGATAATAGTGGAGAGCATGTTTTTGCCAGAACATTGGACGAGCATAATCGGAATAAGCGGAACTTAGGATATAGGTAAAACAGTGAGGGGTAGTATTCACGACTTCGCTTTCGTTAAGTCTGTTTAACTGTATTCCGAAAGAAATGGATTCAGGCATAGCATATTTACCGTTTTTGGATAAATTACATATAGTGAGTAGGTGTGGGGTTAAAGTGGCGGAAATTAAGATACCGGAGAATATTGTGAACTTTATTCAGCAATTGTTACCGGAGCGGCCTCCTCTTTTTGCGGAAATAGAAGAGGAATGTAAGCGGGATTATATACCGCTTATCGAGCCGGAAGTGGGACAATTACTGCGGGTATTATTAGGGATCAAACAGGCGGAGCGAATTCTGGAACTGGGGACGGGGATCGGTTATTCGGCTTTGTGGATGGCACTGAATCCCGGCAATGAAGGACGTCAAATCAAGATTACGACGCTGGAGATTGATCAGAGCAGATATGAGCGAGCTTGTCATTATTTTCAAAAAGCGGGGGTGACTACTGTCGTAACACCGTTATTAGGTGATGCTAATAAGCTTATTCCCCAATTAGAGGGGACATTTGACTTTGTTTTTATGGATGCGGCCAAAGGGCAGTATCCGGAATTTTTTCAAAAGGTCTGGCCCCTGCTGGAACCGGGTGGAGTTTTAGTTATTGATAATGTGTTAATGAATGGCTGGGTTATTGATATGTATTGGCCGGAACGGCGTAAGAAAACGATGGTTTGTCGGGTGAGAAAGCTGTTAGAGATGTTAAAGGAGCATTCGGGGCTTTTGACAACGACCCTTCCTTTAGGTGATGGGGTTGCTATTTGTGTGAAGAAATAAACGTTATTCTAATGTGTGAGGTGTGAGGAAATCGTGAAAAAGGTTGAGCTTTTGGCTCCGGCGGGTGACTTGGAAAAATTAAAGGCGGCGATTATCTACGGAGCTGATGCTGTTTATTTAGGCGGCAAGGAATATGGACTGCGGGCTTTTGCCGGAAATTTTACCTTGGCGGAGATCCGAGAGGGGGTAGAATTCGCTCATCGGCATCAGGCAAAGGTTTATGTAACGGTAAATATTTTTCCACATAATAACGATTTGGTAGGGCTGGGGGAATATTTAAGGGAGTTAGAAAACAGTAAAGTGGATGGCGTTATTTTTGCAGATGTAGGAGTATGGCAAATTTCCCAGGAAATAAATAGCAATTTGAATCTGCATCTTAGTACACAGGCCAATACGACCAATTGGGCTAGTGTGCAGTTTTGGGAGAGTCAGGGTGTGGAAAGAATCGTGCTGGCGAGGGAGCTTTCTTGGGAGGAGATCAAGGAAATTCGTCAGAAGGTGCAGCTAGAGCTGGAAGTCTTTGTGCATGGTGCTATGTGTATTTCCTATTCGGGCAGATGCCTATTGAGCAATTATATGGTGGGACGTGATGCTAATCAGGGGGAGTGTGCTCAGCCCTGCCGTTGGAATTATGCTTTGGTCGAACAGAAAAGGCCAGGGCAATATTATCCTATCTTTGAAGATGAACGGGGTTCTTATATTTTTAATTCCCAGGATCTGTGTTTGATCAGGCAACTGCCGAAGTTAATTGCCGCCGGGGTGAATAGTTTAAAAATTGAGGGACGGATGAAGAGCGTTCATTATGTGGCAACGGTGGTACAGGCTTATCGCAAGGCTATTGATGCTTATTATGCTGACCCGCAGGGCTATATCTTTGATGAGCGGTGGTATGAGGAAATATTAAAGGTAAGTCATCGTGATTATACGACCGGCTTTCTGTTCGGGAAGCCTCAACCGGAGGCACATAACTACGAAAACTCGGATTATCTCCGGTATTATGATTTTGTAGGGCTGGTGCAGGCATATGATCCGGTTAGCGAATTAGCCACAGTGGAGCAGCGTAATAATTTTCGTGTCGGGGATGAAGTAGAGATTGTCGGACCGCAAACGGAGCTGTTTACCCAGCGGCTAGAGATGATGACGGATGAAGAGGGGCAGCAAATTGAGGTTGCTCCCCATGCACAGCAGATTGTACACATTAAGGTGGGAAAACCCGTCAGACCTTGGGATTTAGTTAGAAGAGGGAAAGAAAATAAACTATATTTGAGGATTCCCAAAAAAAAGATTGCGACCTTAATCAGGATAATGGAGGGCTATGATAATGTAGGACTCGTCACAACTATTAATGCTCAGGAAGGATTAGTGGAAATTCAGTTAACACCAGATACGGAGGAAATTGTACGGAACATTTTACGTGAGCTACCCTTTGTAGAACAGATGGAATATCGTCACAAAAAATAAAAATATAGCAGATTCGGAATGGAAAGGTTCGATGTCGTTGGTTGGCAATAATTGAAGGAATTAGTGTTTTATTGTAGAATGTTTTAATGTAATGATGATTAGTAATGATGATTGTGTAATGGAGGTGTTATTAATGAAAGATTCTAATTTTAAAAAAATTGAGGTATATACCGATGGAGGATGCATCAGTAATCCGGGTGGAAATGGTGGATATGGTGTTGTCCTTTTATATAAAAATTTCAGAAAGGAATTATCCGGTGGTTATAAAAACACCACTAATAATCGAATGGAGCTAATGGCAGCAATAAAAGGGTTAGAAGCCTTAAAAGAAAAATGTGATGTTACTCTTTATAGTGATTCCAAATATTTAACTGACGCAGTTGAAAAAGGATGGCTTATTAGCTGGAGAAACAAAGGATGGATGAGAAGTAAAAAGGAAGAGGTAAAAAATTTAGATCTTTGGAAAAGACTATGGGAGCTCATTCAAAAACATGAGGTTAAATTCAGATGGGTACCTGGACATGCCGGAAATATAGAAAATGAGCGGTGTGATCAATTAGCGACCGAAGCTATGAATTTACAGAACTTAGAGGAAGATGTTAGGTTAGAGAGGAAAAATATTAGCTAAATTTGGTATTTAAGAGTAGACGTTTGGTGATAAAAAAAGTATAATTAAATATTAGTACAAGTTTAGAATATATTATTTTTTATTCGCGAAAAAGGTTGAACTTTCACAATTTATCTGCGGCTATGATTGCTTGTTGAAATATGGTATTTTAGTCCACTTCGAAAGGTTTGATTTTCAAATGGCAAAAAATAAAAGCTTAATGTTTATTGTGACTGCGTCGTTTATTTTGATGCTTTTAGGAGTCTTTTTTACTCTCCACTCAATCAACAGTACGCGGCAAGCTTTTCAGCAGGATGGTTACATCTTGGCATATAAGGAAGATGCGGCAGTTGCTGATGGGAAAAACTTACAATATCATTTTCAGGCCGGGGAGAATTTTAAGGCTCGCTATCCGCAGCGGATTGCTTTTCGTGATACCCAGAATCAACGGATTATGGCTGACGAAAATAGTTTTCTTCACTATTCCGATGGTTCGCTGGGTGCCCTAAAAACGGGTGTGGTGTTGAATTTGGCGGCATTAAATGATGATTTGATTAACTATTATAATGTGTCTCCCCAATCAATTATGCAAAAGAATGGTAAAGCCTATTCGCTTGATCATATGGGTACGCCTATCCAGTTTAAGGAATTTATGTGGAAATTGTCGCCGGACAAATATATTATTGTCGCCGATTCCCTAAAATTACATTTTTCAAATGATGATGTAAGGGAGTTTAGCGGATACCTTGAGGTAAATTACATAGACGAAGAGGTGGTAAGACTAGCTAATAACGAGGGGGTTGTACAAACAATCTCGTCTGATTGTTATGTAGAGCTTACGGACGGTGTAACTGTTAATTTTAGTGATAAAGCTGTTAGCTATTACAATATTCCGAAGCTAAAGTTGGCTCAAATGGTGGTTGATGCCGATGATAACCTTGAGGTGACGCCCTTAAAGAGGGAGGGCACCGGTTTTAAGTTGCCTAAATTCACTGTAATTGATGGGGAAGATGGTAAAGAAGGAGAAGCTGGGAAAGCTGGAGAAGCCGGGGAAGGCGGAGAAACGGGAGAAGACGGAGAAATTGGGGAAGAAGGAGAAGCCGGCGGCAAAGGTAAAAGTGGCAGTAAAGGTAAAAAAGGTGCAGATGGCAATACCGTGGGCGGAGGAAGTGATGAGCCCGGTGAGCAGACCGGTGTTAAGGTAAATTTGCCTGTTTTTGAATTATCCAACTGGACGGTAACTGCTACGAGTGTTAGCGGAAGCGTTTCTATCGTTGATGAGGAAAATCTGCTGATTGGGGATTCGGTTAAGTTAAAGATTCTAAAAACAGGTACGAATAAGGTTGTGGCCGGTCCGGATCCGTATACAGGGTTGAATTTTAATTTTATCGTAGACTCGCTGGAATCCAACACGGAATATCGGCTGGTAATTAGTGCCGATTATACCGTAAACGATAAAGAGTATACGAAGGATTTTATCAGTAAGGTATTTGTGGCGGATAATATCGGCTTATCTGTTGAGAAGGTCTATGCTACGGAAACGGAGCTGGCATTCAAAGTAATCAGGCAGCCTCATTCCAGTATAGATGTGGCAAATTTGCAGCTTTATGATGAGAATGGAGACTCGCATAGTGTGGCGAATTTGAGTTTTGCGAGTAACAGCGAAACGGCGGTATTTAGAAATTTAACGGCTGATACAACTTATCAGCTTCAATTAACCGAGGTGAAGGGCGGTGAAGGGATAGATTTACCTGTCTATGGGCAGAAGGTAAAATATTCTACGTTGAAAACCCCACCGACAATTGGTCGGCCTAATGTGATCATTAATAAAAAGAATGCCTCGTTTGAGATGCAAGTCAGTTCTGTGGAGGACTCTCACAACGGAATTAAAAATTACCGTTATGAGATTTATAGCTCACCAATTATTAACGATGCAAAGCCGGTTAAGACAATTTTTTCTCAAACGAAAAATAGTGTTGCCGCATTTATCGATAATCTGTATTTGCAACGCAATAAAGATTATCAGGTGAAGGTTGTTGCGGAATTTTATGATAATGAAAAGACGGTAGAATATGAAAGCGCTTTATCGGAAAATTTCAGGATGGAAGGGGTGGGCTTCCCGACCGTGCGTTTCGAAACAGAAGAGGTAACTTTTGAACGTATCAGCGGAATTATTTATATTGATGCACAGTCGGCAGGTCTTGAAGTTAATACGAGTAACCCGCTCACGATCATGTATGAAAATTCCCTTAACAAAGCGAAAACACTTGACCCAATTACGGATCTTTCCGCATTTGCGTCGACAGCAACTACCTATGCTATTCCATTCAATGTAAATAATTTACGGAAGAGCGACACCTATGTGGTTTCAGTTTATGGGCGTGTGGATCTCCGTGACGAAAATGGTGCGGAACAGATGCTTATCGGCAGTTTCATCTTTGATACTTTACCTACCAAGTCTTTGCAATCGGTTTTTAGAGAAGAATCCAGTGATGGCAGCACGGCGATTAATGTCGATTTTCAGTTGCGGAACCCTGATCAGATCGATAGTGAGTTGGAAGCTCGTACCTTGTCTCACTTAATCTTTAAATTGTTTTCCGGTGCAGGTACGGAAGAAAGGAACCTAATCGCTACTGCCCCCCAGCATGATACTAATAGCGAGCCGTATGAGAGCGATTTGAAGGAAGCATATTATGATCAAAATACCCGGATTACGGAAGCGTTCTTTGGAATTCAGCCCGAACAGCTTAATGGGACAATCTTTACTCTTCAGGTGACCGGAGCGTCAGATTATACGGAATATAACAACGAGATTGGGATCTTAAATAACTCAATCAGTATCAATAAAACAGATTCCGCGCCCCCGTTGCCTACTGAAAATGACGCATTTGAAGTAACAACAATTATTAATGCAAATGCGGAGAAATACGGGGCAACGAGAATTGGCGGTCTCAGTGACGACGCAGTGCTTGGGTTTCTTGTCAAGGCTAAGTTTAATAGTAGTAATTTGGCTAAAGACTTTACGTATACAATGTTTTCCCCTGCCGATTACCATCAATATAACAGTGATGAAGATATTCCGGTGGGGGCTCAACAGATTGGCACCTCCTATAAAATACTGACAGAGGATGGCCAGGCGCCGGAGCTTGTTTTGTTGTTTGGGGAGGGAACAGACACAGAGGTAAATGGTCGTTATATCCGTTATAATCCCTTTGCTTCAAGGGGGGGGCAGTATTACTTTACCTACACTGCGACCCTGAAACTTTCGGAAGATAATTATAATTATCCGGAGGATTATCAGGCGGGAGCGTTGTTGCGTTCTAAGCTGCTTGATGCACCGAAGCAGAGTGCGGGTTTTCAGTTTTACCCGTGGGTCTCTGATAATACTTCCGCTACTTGGAAATACAAGCTGGTTGACGTGGACGGAGCCTTGCTTGATGGAGCGGCACTTACTGTGAAACAAGGCAATACCTCTAAGAAAACCGGTTCGCTTACGAAGGGAGTCAGTGAATTTAAAGAGGTGCAGTTTGCCACTTTGAGTAAAGGAACGTATACGGTTACGGCTACTCAGAACCGGTACCCGAAATATAATAGCAAGACGGAGGTGCTTACACTCTTCAGTCGCTATTTTGAGGGAGAGGAAGGACTTAGTGCCGAGATTACCTTTCGGGTGGAACCCATCCTTGACCGTAATCGTTTATATATCATCTTAGATGGCGTGTCGGATAGTGAACTCAGACGAATTGCCGCACTTAAGGTTGAGGTCAGTGCCGTCGGTGTGGCAAGTGAGACTATTTATCTTAAGGTGGAAAATGTGGATTTTGATAATGCTCCGGTGACGGCGGCTCAACTGCCCTTTGCTAAATTAGAAAATTTTCAGGGAGAAACGATTACGCTAAAACCTTCTCTTTGCTATGATACGGGTAACTCCGGCTTTGGGACAACAACCATCCCAAACACTTTCCATGCTATTCAGCTTTGCCCTAGTGATGGCACAATTGGTCAATATAAGGTGCCCGGTACTTCCGGAGTGGTTTTGCGAGATTCGGTTTATGCCAGTGGGTCTATCTTTGATGCGGAACTGGCAGGCTTCCTGCTAAGTTTTACCAATAGAATCACCGGTAGAACCGGTACAATAGGATTTGATTTTATGGAAGCCGGAGCCCGTAATAATTCTTCCCACGAGTTTCTTACTCTGAAGGCGATTGCTAATCAAGCGATTAAGACGGCAGCAGGACAATTTACTGTGGCTTATGAATTGGGGACGGTTATCCCCAGTGTGACGGTGGGCGATATTGTCACAACACTTAATACGGCTGATATTAACTTATTAATTGAAGGTAGCAGCGGTCTTGATGAAGAAAAGTTTTATATTGAGTTGTATGAAACTAAGACCGGAGATGAACTGATTTCCTCAGAATATTATACAGAAACGATTATCTCGGGTCAGACAAATTATGTAGTTAAGCTAACAGATTTACAGTCCAGGACGAGTTATGCTTTTAAGGTTTGGGGTAAGATTAATGGCGTCAATACCTACTTATATGATCCTGAGGCAGAACAGTCGGGGGTTCTATACCGATTTGCCACTCTTCAGACGGTAAATATCAGTAATATTTCTTTAAAATATACGGCGGAGAATTACGAAACAAAATATTTACTGATGTCTTATAACCTTGATCAGGTGCTGGGCTTTAAGATCTTTTATGACCTAGAATTGCTGGATAATGACGGTCTTGTAGAGCAGGCATGGAAGCATGAGGAACTTTTTGATGAAGAGATCATCTATAAAAAGGATATGAATAAAAACTTTTACTGTAAACCGGGTAATTCGGTGTTTGAATTTGGTAGAACATATCGAATGATTATAACTGCGGTGGCCGATGGCGGAATTGCCGAACGTGAGAATCCGGAAAATATTCTTGGCTCGGCTACATATGGATTTACGTTAAAAAAATTATTAAAGCCGAGCTTCGGGGTTACTTCAACGGCAAGTATAGCAGATGGGGGAGTTCACCGTCTGACCTTCAGAGTGTTGCCGATTGATTCGGATAAGGTGATTGTGAATGGTATGTACAAGGTTCGGTTTTTTGATAGTCAGGGAGAAGATATTACCCCGGAAGAGATTAAAGCGGAGACCTATGGAGTTGCTTCGGCTGAGAATATTATGTTTACCGGGCTAAATGAGCAGAGTACTTATACACTGAAAATTTACGCTGTTACAGATCTGTTGAACGAGGGTAACTTGGATAATATTAGCGAAGTGGAAGACCCAACAGACGATAGTTATTTACTTAAAACAGCGTCCGGAACGACGCTGGATGATATGGGTATTGTTCTTGGCAATATTACTTGTGTTAAGGCAAGTAATCTGCGGGTACAGCTGCAGTTTAACAATTCGGTGAATTTGACCGAAGTGGACAGTATTCAGTATTTAATTTATACTTCCAATCTTGATACTTATCCGACGGTCACGATGAATTTTACGCCGCAGCCACATAATGCAGGGACGTCAAGCGAGTATTATTCGTTTGAATTGCCTACTGATCTGACTAAACAAGGGACACATTATATCCAGGTACAATTCTATAAGAACGATATTAGGCTGGAAGAGCCACGGGTGCTAATTTATAATAAATAACAAGTAGAGGTGTCAAGTAAGGAGGGATGAGCTGTGAGAAAATTAGATAAAAGAGCAATTATTTCTTTCAATCTCTTTGGTCTGCTTGTCCTTATGCTTGCAGGATTGTTTACTTTGGTTGTAGTACGAGTTGCGGCACTGAGTGGGAGCACTTATACAGTGGCGGCGGATAGTATAGTGTATGATAAAAATAATTTTCCGATTACCACAACGGTGGAGGGGAAAATCACGAAGACATGGGACGGTAATTATCATCTAAAACTGGCAGAACAAGGGGAATATAATTTGGGAAAAAGTACGGCAGCTTTTGAAATGAATAACACAAAGCTGAAAATCTTCGGTAATGGCTATCAAGTATTTCATGACGGAAGTGTCAATTCCATTACGGAAGAGACTCAAATCACTGATTTTGGAGTCACGTCATTTTATAAGCTTGCCGACCGCAAATATTTAATTACCGGACCGTCAATCAAAAGTAACGATGGTTTATTACAGGCCGGAAATTTTTTGTTTGTCATTATCAACCGAGCCGGAAATGCCCAATTAATGAACGATCATGTTAATATGAAAACGGTGGATCCGATGGTACTTCTTAATGGCGATATTGGGTTTGATATTGCGAATGAAAAATTAATACTTGACCAGAAAACAATTGATTTAACAAAAATTTTCGGCAGTACTAATCAATATTCGTTGCTGGCAGAAGAAAAAAAAGAAGAAGAGAACATGGTTGATGAACTTGTAATCCGTGGCGGAAAAGGCGGAAAAGGAGGCATGGGCGGAATCGGGGGCATTGGTGGTGTTGGCGGACTCGGTGGACTCGGAGGTAAAGGGGGTAAAGGGGGAATTGGCGGTGCCGGTGGCGATGGTGGAGCTGGCGGTGCCGGTGGTGCGGGTGGTGTAGGAATCGCCGGCGGAGGAAACTCTGCAGATTTTGATTTTAGGAAAACATTGAGTTTGCGGGGGATTATGACTAGAGTTAATTCTCTTTCCGTTGAATATGCGGTAATTGATCCAGCCGGTACATTTAGTATGGTATTTTTGGAAGCTGCCCCGACGGTATATACTACCGATTCGAATAAGGAGGATCAGATTGTTCGGGTACAGGTTAATGTCGATGATTCTAAGGCCACAATTTATGGGTTAAATCCGGGAACTTCATATACGGTAAGTTTGGGCTACCGTACCTATGAAAGTGAGGAAGATTATGTTGTGGATGTTGTCAAGGTGCAAACTGCCGATATTGCAACACGTATTCGGGTAGATCGGCTGATGTGTGATAAGGTTGCTTTCAACTTGAAGCTTGATTCTGATTATGTCATTGATAGTGGCCGTATTGTTTTGCTGGCGGATGGGACGGAGGTCGATACAGTAGAGATTGATGTGGCTGCCGCAATCTCTTCGGAGGGGTGGAGTTCTACCCTGGGGTACAGTTCCGCTACGACACTGGAATTAAGGTTGGAGGATATTGAATATGACGGTGAGCCGATTTCTCTGGAAAATGCCACTGTGACCATTAAGAATACGACAGATTCTGTTGTAAATATAGATGAAAGTATTAATTCGGCTTCAATAAGTACAACGCAAATAGATGTTCCTACTGAAGATCCTGCCGGTGATACGGGCGAATCTGAGCCTAACCCTGAAGATGAACTCGGTGCTTCTGGTGAAAAAAAGGATTCTGGTGGAGAAGATGGGTCTAACACTGGAGACGGAGAAGAGGAGTCCACCGGGACAGAAGTTATTCCAGAAGAATCTGTTACTCCAGAAGAACCTGTTGATTTTAATGATTCCGAAAAGAAATCTGGCGATAACGCTTCTTTAGATAGTAATATAGAGTAATACTGCTGNNAATTCGATAGTAAAAAAACAGGCTGATGATACAGATAAACTTGCTAATCCGGATGGATCCGGTATTCCTATTAGAAAATCGGAGCCCGGTGTAGAAGAGCCTAGTGTAGAAGAAAAGCCCATTGGGGGAGAAAATGAACCTTCTGTTACTCCAGAAAAACCTGTTGTTCCAGAAGAATCTGTTGATTTCTAAAAGAAATCTGGCGACAACGCTTCTTTAGGTAGTAATATAGAGTAATACTGCTGATTCTAACGAGTCTGCATAAAATATATTTTCATGTAGGAGGAAAAACAAATGGAAGCAATATTATCCTCAACAATTTCAGCCGTAGGCGTAATTCTGGGTTTAACGTTTTTAGGCGTTGGAATTGGGCTGGGTATTTTAGGCTCAAAGGTAGCTGAGGCGGTTGGACGTAATCCAGAAACTAAGAGTGACGTGGTACAATCAGTGATGATTGTGGCTGTAGTGCTGATGGTTTTATTGCTGTTATTATTTGCTTTTGTCTTTATTCTGTTGTTCTATAATCCGTTGTTGGTCTAAGGGGGTGTATGCAAGATTGGATATTTTTATGGCAGTAATAATTGTAATTGTGCTGATGAACGCTTTTTTGTTCGTAGTTTTTAAAGGGATCGTAATAAATGTAGGAAAGTTAGCACAGAATAATGCAGTTCGGCAACTTTCACTTTATGATGACTTAATTGAGAAAAAGGAGCAAAAGCTTCATCAATTGCATGAAGCAGTAACAACCGGAGCATCACAGATATCCAAAGACAGCGCGCAAAGACTGCCGGGTGAGGCGAGGTTAGCTATTAACTCCTTTGCCATATCGGAAGGGGATTATCTTGATGCGGATTTTCTTCATAAATACCATACAATTCGAGATTTCTTCGGATTTGATCGCTCGCAGTGTATTAAAGATGTGCTGGAACAATATGGGGCGACAGAACAGGATGTATATGCCTCTCTTGTCAGGCAAATGTTAGAACGTTTTTCGCTGGATGAACGTTTTAGTCTTTCCACGCTTGAGGAACAAGATCAACTACAGGTTCTTGAAAAAGTGCTGAATGTTGAAGAATATGGTCTTTTAGAGGAATATCAGACTCTACACTGGCCTTTTGATTGTCTTGAATTTTTTGACTGGCTTGAAGCGGAGACCTTTCGGTCTGAATTGAGAATTGTTGTCCGGACGGATCGGCAGAAGGAAGATTTTAAGGAAATAGACAGTCGTATTAAGACTCAGTATGACGGTAGTATCTGTGAAGGAATACAAATTATCATGCGGAATATGTTGTACGATTTTTCGATACATAAAAGGGAGATAAGCGGATGAAGGGATACATTGATGGAGTAATTTATGATAAAATCGAGACAATTAAAAAAAAGAAAAATGTCTATGAACTAGGTCGTGTTTTGCGGGTGCATGATTACATCCTTGAGGTCAGCGGTCTAGAAAGTGCGTCTTTTTTTGAACGCGTTTTCGTCACCGATAAGGCGGAAGGGTATATTAACCATATTGGGCGCAATTCAGTGACCGTAGTGCTCGTTAAAAGGTCAGCTCCGGTTTATGTGGGTGACGAGGTCATGGCTACAGGTGAGCTGTTTTGTGCGTATTATTCTTTCGATGCTATTGGCCATATCGTGGACATTTTCGCTGAAGACAAGATGCGTAATCAGTTTTTTAGCAACCGACAAAAAATTGACATTGAAACGCCGCCGATCCCCATCATGGAGAGGACGAGTGTTAACCGTCCTCTCCATACCGGCATTTCGGGTATTGACCTGCTATATCCGATTGGGAGGGGGCAACGGCAGCTGATTATTGGTGATAAAAAGACGGGAAAAACACAGATTGCGCTGGATACGATTGTTAATCAGCGCGGTGGGGACATGCTGTGCATCTATATTGCCATTGGCAAGACAAAGAAGGAAGTTAAAGAAGTTTACAGCGAGTTGTTCAGGCATGGGGCAATGGCGTACACCTTGATTTTAGCGGCGTTTCAAGACGAGTGTGCGCCCGTACTGCGTAATACGCCACAGGCAGGGATTTCCATTGCCGAGCAATATATGATGCAGGGACGTGATGTACTGGTGGTTATTGATGATTTAAAACAACACGCCGATAATTACCGGGAGCTTAGCCTGCTTTCCGGAAAGGTGCCCGGCAGGGATGCCTATCCATCCGATATCTTTTTTGCTCATGCCAGTATGCTTGAAAAAGGCTGCCAACACCAAAACGGTGGTTCGATCACGATTTTGCCTATTGTCGAAACTAAAAACGGGGACATTACTGATTACATATCTACCAATATTATTTCTATCACCGATGGGCAGATCGTGTTGTCAGCGAAGAATTTTGAAAAAGGACAGAAACCGGCCATTGACTTTGGACTTTCTGTGTCGCGTCTGGGTGGTGCGGTACAGGCCGCGGAACTGCGCAAGTTGGGAGCCACCGTGCGTAGAGAATTGCTATCTTACTTTGAAACACGTGTCGTGTTCGAGCTTGCCAATATGGATGAGATGGGCGCCGAGTTGCGTGATAAAATGGGGCGTGGTAAAGAAATCTTAACGCGGATGAACCAGTATAAATTTGAAGCGCGTACCCCGCAGGAGATGGTAAGCCTTTTTGAAGAATTAGTGGTGGTGCGGCAATGAACATCAAACTTATTGTAAAGGCGATGAACTTTCATGCCTTGCTGCATGTTGAAGCGGCCCGTAAAAAGGCGCAAAAATATTTTCGAATGGAACAAGAGATTAGCGAGATGATTGATATGATCATTAATAACCGTAATTTTATCCTTGATAAGCATACGCTGAAAGTTAATCCATCTAAACCGGCACTCAACATCTATATCGGAAGTGATTACGGCTTTTGCGGCGGCATTAATTCCCAGGTAAACGGTCTGATGTTGGAGGACGATGCTTCCGAAAAGATCGTTATTGGCAAAAAGTTGAGTACCACACGTCCGAAGGTGTTGCTCCGCATGACAAGAGAGGTATTTGATACGGATTATTCTGGTGTAGAGGAGCAGCTTGAGCACAGCCTTCTGAAGTTACGTCATAGTGCGATTAACGTTATTTATAACCATTATCACAATGCTTGTGACATCAGGTTGTGTAAGAAACCGATCTTTCCGATCTCTTTGGAAAAACAGAGAGAGCTTGAGTATACGGAGGATTTTGTCGTGGAAGGCAAGGTGGATGAGCTGCTGATAAGCTTAGTTTTGTCCTATGTCAATTATGAGGTAAAAATCGCCGCAGTGAACAGCTTTGCTTCAGAAAATATCATGCGTCAAAATGCCACTTCTGAGTCGCTGAAAAAAATTGATGAGTGGCAGGAGGAGGAGTTGCGGGAGCTGCGTAAGCTGGCCAAGCAGAAGACGTTTAAAAAGCTACTTGACAGCTATTTGAAAAAGAAAGGGTTTGGAGGAAAACGCCTATGAGAATAGGAAAAATTATCTCGATATCCAATTTGCGGGTTGATATTTTGTTGGATAGTAAGGAAATTAATATCAGGGATATCGTCTGGACGGAACAGGATGGACGCCGTGACCGCTTTGAGGTGGCGCAGATTGACGGCGGCGTTGCGCTGGCGATCCCGCTTAATAGTGTAAACGGTCTGAAAAAAGGGCTGGATGTCTATTTACAAAAGGGCGGTCTGCAGATTGAATATTCCGACCAGATTTTAGGGAGAGTATTCAGTGCGTTTGGAGAGCCTCTTGACGATCAGACGATTGAATCGTCCGGCACTAAGAACATTTATCTGAAAAATCTTACCCTGTCTGAAATAGAGATTGACGGTGATATTCTGTGGACGGGGATCAAGGTGCTTGATTTTTTTGCACCGATGCAGAAGGGTTTTAAAATGGGTCTGCTCGGTGGCGCAGGTGTCGGCAAAACTGTACTGATCAAAGAATTAATTAACAATGTTTATAAGGGATTCGGTTCTAATTCGGTGTTTGTCGGTATCGGCGAGCGTTCCCGTGAGGGAAAAGAGCTCTATGATGAGATGTTGGAAAGTGAACTTCTGGATAAATTGTCGATCGCTTTTGGACAGATGGGCGAAAGCCCTATGGCACGTTCACGCGCAGTCTATAGTGGGTTAACGCTGGCTGAATATCTGCGTGATGAAAAGAAACAGGATGTATTGCTGTTTATTGATAACATGTATCGGATGATTCAGGCCAATAGCGAAATTTCTGCCGAGCTTGGTCATATGTTGATTGATAATGGTTATTCGACTACCCTGCTTTCCGATGTCAGTGAAGTAGAAGAGCGCATTAACTCTACTAAGGATGGTTCAGTGACTTCATTTCAGGCCATTTATATTCCGGCGGATGATCTCACCGATGCGGCGGTGAATGCGATCCTCTCGCATTTAGATGGCCAGGTAGTGCTTGACCGTAAGATGGCTGAAAAGGGGCTATATCCTGCCATTGATGTTTTTCATACTACGAGCAGGCTGGTTACGGTTGAAAAGGTGGGACAGCGCCATTACTCGCTTGTCAATGAGGTTATTCGCCATCTTTCGCATTATCAGGAATTAGAGAAAATTGTAGCAGTACTAGGAATAGAGGAGCTTTCAGAGGAAAATTACAATATCTTTTACCGTTCCAGAAAACTACGTAATTATTTCACTCAACCGATGTTCGTATCAGAGCAGTTCACGGGAATACCGGGCAAATTTGTAAATGTTGCTGACGTGTTGGACGATGTAGAGGCTATTCTTTCGGGAAAATATGACGATGAGGATGAGAGTATTTTCTCTTATGTGGGTGCAATACCGAAGACATGAGCCTGTCGGTTTTGAAAGCGGGGGATTTTGATGATGGTGAATGAAAAAAAGCATAGTGATACCGATGAAAAAGGGATGGAGGTACGAGTTTCCAGTTTTGCAAAAGGGCTGCAAGTGTACCGCAATATCCACATGATTCGTGTAAAAAGTATTAAGTATAATTTACTGATCATGGAGGATTATATGCCGATTATTGGTGAGATTCAGGGTAGTGTCAGCTTTGTGGGGGAGGAGCAGAAGATTGATCTGGAGGATATCCAAGGTTTTTTCTGTCATAAACACAATGTTTTTTCCTTGCTGGTAAAGGAGGATTCACATGTGGGCTAAAATCTTACCTGTAATTCTCGATTTCAATTGGCTGATTATATTTACCTTACTTATGGGATTATTGTTAGGAATGTTCGGTTTTTTACTTTGTCGAAATTTACAATGGCATCAGAAACGGATTAAATTTTTAGGGCTGTTTATCAATTTGCATACCGGGGAGATTCTCTGGCTTTGTGTGGCATTTTTGCGATGCTTTTTTGTAATTAGTGCGGCAGCTTTTTGTGTGGAGATAGAAACGGCGCATATTTACCTTTTCGTTATATTGTGCCTCCTTTACAATATTCTTCATTTCCGGGTAGGGGGATTGTTGTTTGATCTGTTGAATAGTGTGATTATCTTTGTCGCTTTATTAGTGGGAAACATTTTAATCGGCTTTTTGCAGGAGATACGATTTGATTGGCGCACGATGGCTGTTTATGTACTGCTTACCTTGTTTATTAGCGTTTATTCAGCTTATTTTTTACTGCGTGATGTGAGCAGGTTGGTATATGAGAAGAGGAGTGGAACCGATGTTGTTACGAAAATATAAACATAAAAAGAAAAAGAAAAAGGACAAGTTGGTGTTATCCGTAATTCTGCTCATTTGCATTGGCGTTATAGCGATAGTTGCGGTATATATTCTGCATATGGACAGACGGACGATTAAGGCTGATTTGTACCGCTATGATACCGGTTACCGTTTCGATTATCCGAGTCCTTCCCAGCTCATTAAAACCGAGAAGGACCTTATTTTGAAAAATGGGAACAAAGAGCTTTTACTTGAGGAAGCGCCGCTTTATTACAAGGAGCGGGAGCGAGTGCTTCTTCCCATGGTAATGGTTGCTTATTGCCCTTCTGAGAATAGATTTGGTAAAGTAGACTATTTTACGGAGTTATATAAGGAAGAAAACGAGATTTTCGTCCAAAACGGTAAGCACAAGCTTCCGTTAAGTGGCGGCTTTTTACATAACGGGACGGACCTATATCTTTTTTTGGAAAAAACCACCGTGAAATGGCGGGACAGGTTAGTCGTTTTAGAGCCGTTTTCCTATGCTGTTGTGATTTATAATCAAAGGCTGGAGCTGTATTCTCCACAGGTTGGTCAGTGTATTCTGGAGGATACAGGAGTTTGTAAGGTCATGGCAGAAACAGAAAGCGGGTATAGTATCAATTTAAGTACGGATATTCTCTGTAGGGCGGATGGGAAAGAGCAAATGCTTTTTGCCCAGCCTTCGACATTAAAAGAATTAGAATAGGATTGGGGGTGTCGAGTTGAAAAAGGCCATTGCTTTAGCGATAGTAATTGTGGCTGCTTTACTGTTTGCCAAATTCTATCAGCTCCAAATAATCGGATTTTTGGAAAACAGCACATATGTGCTTACGGACAATCAGATTACCCGAAATCTGATGCAAGATGATATTGAGCCTAAAAAAGCCTCTGTTGAGCCTGAAAAACTGGAAGCAATGGCCCCGCTTTACGAGTTGGCCGGAAGTCTTTATGCCGGTGAACAAAAAAGCAAGCTAAACACTGCCTATCCGTTGTTTGTCAATGATTCTGCCGCCTTACTTAACATCAATGATAGTGCGAAGTTGATTACTGACGATTTTCGGAGCGTCAACAGTTATTATGGGTTATATGTCAGTGATGGGGTATCGTTTAACGCTGATAAGGAGCGGGCTGATGCCGAAGAGTTTATTTTGCTTGAACTGAATAACAAAATGCACATCAATACAAAGCAGATGGAGGTACATACTATCTGTGGTGATGTGCAGATTCCGATGAATGGGATCATTAATTTTCAGGAGGATTCCATTCGTTATTATACCTTAAGTGATGGTCAGTTCCATTATGGGCGGATTAAGAACATAGACGAACAGGCACTGGTACGTTTTGACGACCGGGAGTACCCGTATTTTGAGTTCCTGCAAAAGTTAGGTAAGTTGAATAAGGGTACTTTTAGCGGCGGATTGGCGGAATTAGAACCCCCTCTCCCTGATCAACCTAAAATAAGTGAGCCGGAAAAAGATGAAAAGCAGCAGGAAGGCGATTCAGGAGATACGGAAACTCCCTCCGACGGTAAGAAAGATTCGGCGAATGCTAAGGCCCCCTCTTACCGCAAACCCCGAGTTAGTATGTCTGATTTTCGCTTAGATCTTCAAGAAAAACTTGCCAGCACGACGTTGACCATTAAGGATCCGGCGGGTGCTCTTACCGGAGAAATTCAGGTAACCTTAACTGCTAAAGACGGAACCTCTCAAGTATGGATTTATACTGATTATACCGAGGCACAGCCGGAGGGAACCAATGCGATAGCAACATTTAAGGAACTGGTAAAGGGGCAGGAGTATTCTGCTACCGGTACTTTTACTTATTTAGATAAAAACGGACAGAAACAGGCGGAAACGTTCGGACCGAAAACCTTTATGATGGAAGAAAAGAAGGATCCGGAGCCGGAGACTCAGCTGTACTACTATGAGCAGGAGCCGGATAGTCCCAACAAAAAGCCGGTTATTACTTGTGAGCCTTTTAGCGCCGATATCTATGATTTACAATCGATCTTGACCATTAAGGAACAAGGTAGTCTTGTTGCCGGCGGAATCCGTTTTGAGGTGTACCGCGGCGAACGTCTGTATATGAGAAAATCGGTTTCGGCAGCAGGTGAAGTTAAGATCGGACCGTTGCCGCCCGGAACAGAATATAAAGTGATCGGGTCGTTTACTTATTTAGATCAATACAATTTGAAGGTAGAAGAGAAAATTTTGGAACAGACGATCTCTACTCTTTCGCTGGATAAACTTGCTCCGATGACCTTGTCTTTTAAAAATGGGAAGATTTTTCACGACCGAATTCAATTAATTGATTTATCCTTTGCCGATGATCCTGCTGATAGCACCCGGAAAGTTGGTTCGGCGACGATTCCTTACGTGGCTAAAATTGCCGTTCAGATCGAAAACAGTGCGTATAGCCTGAAGACCGCCCAGATAAATAAGATGCAGGAGGGCGGCAAGGTTGAATATGAAACTCCGGCGGTATTACGTTCCAATAGAGAGTATGAGTATACTCTCTACTGCTATGATCGTTTCGGAAATGAATTGCCGTTGACAGCACCGGCTGTGGGAAAGACGCATACCTGTAAGGCTCCGCCCAAAGCGGTTATTCGGCTGACCGGTAATGAGGTCGCTCATACGGAGCTTTCTGTGCAGATTGAAAACCTTGATTATGTGCAAATGCAGAATTGCTGGCTCTTACTATATGATCTGGAAGGTAATTTAGTTCCCGCTATAATCCAAATGGAAGACGGTGGAAATTCCCCTTCCGCGACACAACATGCCCTGCCGGAGAACGGGGGAAAAATAGTGTTTACTAATCTTCCCGCCGGAGAAGTTTATAGTGCTGTTGTTTATTGTGATTATGACCTGGATAATGGGGACGGAATGCAGCTTAATCAGGAAATTGGTCGAACCCGTTTTACCACTCTGGCGATCTCCGCACTGGGTTATGCGATTTTTGATACCACTATATCGGAGCTGACCGACACCAGTGCTTTATTGCACATTGCTCTGGATAAAAATCGCACGAACCAAAGCCTGATTTTCTTGCTCAGTAAGGCAACGATTACAATTACGGCGCCCGATGGTGAAGAATTAAAGGCAATTTCCTTGACGGGAGATGAATTACAGAACTTAACAGAGGGAAATCCTCTGGAAATACAACTGGAGCATCTGTTAGGGGCCACAGAATATCAAATCACGATTACGGCTGAGGTAGAACAGGGCTCTGTAATCTATGACATCAAAACCTCTAATAAAAACGACACGTTTAAAACCTTAAAGACAGAACCACAGGTTCTCATTCCGTCATATTTTGCTGTTTCTAACTCGATTGAACTGTATGATGTCCTGATTGATGACCCTGGTGAGACGATTCTCAGCAATGTTAACCTACTGGTGAGTGACAGTTATGGAAGGATTGTGGGGATGAGTATTCTTCAGGCGAATACTCCTTACGAAAGACTGTCTTTTCCTAAACTTGTGGAAGATGAAACGTATACTTTTACTTTTATTGCGGCCGAATTCAATAACGGCTATGATTATACTACTTATCGGTCACTTTATCAGCTTACCCCTATCTATCAAATTAAGAATGAAAATCAGCTTTTTGGTAAAATCGGTTTGCGCAGTTTGGATGAAATTGCCGGAGATACTAGGCATTTTAATGCTAAGCTCCGGGTAGAAATTACCGATGAGAAAAATTTGCTCGTCGACAATCCACGTTACATTATCAAGGTGTTCCAAGAGGGAGAAGCGGCGGATACCCTCGTACGGGAAATTGAGCCGATCGGTTCTGATGTGGATACGATTTTTTCCTATCAGGTGGAGGCGTTAAGCGAATACCGTCTAGAGCTGTGGGTCGAGGTACATGATCATGAGGTGAAGCTGGCTGAAACATCTTTTACCACGGAGCAAAGGATTATTGGTCTTGCAAAGATTCAGGATTTTACCCAGTTGGGTAGTAATCCGACCGGTAAATATATTGTGCTCAACGATATTAATCTGACGGCGGGACCGTGGAACTGGAATGGCAATCCCTTTAATGGGGAGCTGGATTTTCAGGGTCATACCTTAACCAGTACACAGGGGTATTACCTATTCTATATTATGGGTAGAAACGGTGTACTGAAAAACATGGTGCTTGATTTAACCATTCCATATAATGATCCGCTTCGTTATCGTAGCTTTATTGCTTATAGCTTAAGTGGTCGCATGCAGAATATTATAGTTAATGTAAAAGGTTGTACCAAGTACTTGCATAATAATTGGGGTCTTTTTTATCATTATAGTGGTGTTAGCTGTGTAGTTGAAAACTTTGTAATAAATTTAGAAAGCCCGCTTTATGCGTGGGACACTTTTGGTTGTGTGGCCGCACACAACAATGGGACAATACGGAACGGATATATTTATGGCACTGATATTCAGCTACCGGATATAGCGGTGGAAGGTGGTTATACGGCGAGCACCTTTGGTGGGATTGTTGCAAATAATAATCTAGCCGGACGAGTGGAAAATGTTTTTAACCTAGTAAATATTCATACTGGAACAGAAGTAACCCCCTCCAAGAACTCTTTCGGTACGATTGCTAGTATAAATAATGGGATTGTAAAGGGTGCATTTACAACAGGGGAAGTTTACTTCGGAAATAATCAGG
The DNA here is from genome assembly GCA_002407935.1 of Peptococcaceae bacterium UBA5356. Lineage (GTDB taxonomy): Bacteria > Bacillota > Peptococcia > DRI-13 > DTU073 > UBA5356. The sequence goes on along the minus strand of DHPU01000071.1, from coordinate 31,388 downwards.
ACCTGCGCTATGGCCCGGCGGTGGGTAGCGAAGGCGGTAAGCGGCAGACTGCTGCTTGCTATATTTCAGAACGTTCTACTTATCAGAATACTTATAATACCAAGGCAACAAAGGAAACGCTTTATGACCCGCTGTGGCATCAGGCGATGCTAGGTAATGCGTTTGAAATTGAGGAACCGGTGTTGCTGGGCTATTATCCGCGTTTAAAAATGCCTGCCTGCATGCCGGCTCAGGCGTATCTTCCATTGCCTGAGCTGGATGTGGTGAATACGGTAGAACTTGCCAGTGTGATGGTGGAGGAACAGCATGAGGATTATGCAATTGCCGTATTTACTTTTAAAAACCCTGGTGCGTATAATATCAAAAAAGTGGCGGTCGAATATCTGAATGCCACCGTCATTGAAGAAAGTCAGGTAGATAAGGATGAGCTTTCCCGCGTGAAGGTACGCTTGGATAATCCGACCGGTTATTATTCCCGCTACAGTGTAATGTATATTGGGTATAGTATTTCCGCCTCCGGTTCCCCCATTATTCGTAACTACCAAAAAGGAGAGCGTCTTGTTAATGCGGAATTCTTTAAGCCGATCCGCACTATTGAGGACTGGACGGCGATTCAAGATAGCATGGGGCAGAACTACCGTTTGAAGGAGGATTTGGATTTTAATAATGTTCCTCAGGCAGCCATTCGTCTTGGAAAAAGTGATGGAGTTCAGTTTACCGGCAAGCTGGATGGCGGTATTTATGACGAAAAAGAGAAGCTGATCGGCTTGCGTACGATTCGTAATATCGATCTGTCAGGCGGGTTAGGCGGCGTTATTACTAATCTCGCGGGTTCGGTTTCTAATTTGCGGGCGGAAAAGCTGTTTTTAGAAAGTCCTACAGATGGGTATGTCGGGTTTGTCCGCCGTACCCAGAGCGGAGCCTTGATTGACAATGTGCATCTGGATAGTATCCGGGTACAGGGAAATAATATGGCTGGCGGAATAGTGGGATTATGTAATTATGCCAGTGTCCGGAACTGCTCGGTTAACCGCTTGGTGTTGAAGGATGCCTCTGCCATGGCCGTACGAGTGGGCGGGATTGCCGGACAAGCTTCTTATAGCATGATCAAAAATTGTTATGTATATGGTCTTGATCTCCGGATTGAAAAGGCGAAAACCGGGGATGGAGCCGGTGGTATTCTGGGGTATGCCGATTATACGGAGATGGGGGATTGCTATGCGGTGGGCAGTATCCGGACAACGGCCCAGAATGCCGGCGGGCTTATCGGTAGAGCTAATGCCGGGTGTATCCTCCAGAACATGTGGAGTGATGTGGATATTGTTACCGATGTCGATTATCTCGGCGGGATGGTTGGTTTTTACAGCGTGGATACTGCAGGGATGCTGGTAAACACGTTGGTGCTGGGTGACTTGTACAGCTCTGTCGCAACAGCAGGCAACATTCGCCGAATAATTGGGAACAGTTCCGATATGGGAAACGGCTTTGCCTGGAGCGGTCAGTGTATTAACGGTGAAATTCCTTATGAAGCCGATGGCACGACATTTGTCAGGGATGGTGCGGAAATATTGTCCGGAGAACAGTTACGTTTGGCACGAACTTACATAAAAATAATTGAGTTAGGCGACTCTTTCGATTACACAAGGGTGGAGGACGGGATATTGCCGCAGCTTTATAGCACAGAGGGCGAACTGCTGCCTTATCAGACTGATCATAAGCTGGATGAAAATCCAAAAATAGAAATTACCGACGTCACGGCGCAGCTTGTGGGCAACCAATATATGATTCAGGTTAGCATTTCCCATCATTCAGGTATTATTATTGAGAATGCCAATTTTGATTATCTCCATGTGAATACGGAGGTAGTTCCGGTAAATGATGTCTCCACGATATTGCGTTGTACGGTGATAGGAGCTCCGGAGCGTTATTTAGACAGCTATCAGCTTAACGGGATTAGGTATAATGGTGGGAAGGTATACAGTGTTTTAGCGCAGATATGTTTTGAAAATCCATTTTATATTGATATTCCTAATGTGGATGCATGGCAAACGGTGATGACCGAGCGGAGAAGTAATTTTGAGAATTTCCGCATCACAGGCAACTTAGACTTTGGGAACAGACCGGATATCATTTATGATGTGAACGTTAACCGTATTGTGGGGAGTAAGGATGCCGATGGTCAATATACGACCATCCGGAATATTAGTATTCCTTTTGCTGATACTAGCCAAGGATTTATTAATACAGTCAACGCTAGTGTAAGCAATCTGCAGTTTGAGAATATTACGTTAACGAACAAAAAGGGCGGCGGTTCTAATGTGGGTATTATCGGCAAGTGTCTCGGAAACGTGGAGCAGGTAGAATTTTATAATGTCAACATTGATGGATTATCTGCTAGTCGAGTTGGTTGTATTGGTTATAGCGGAGGCAACATCACGGATGTCAGTGCGGAAGATGTAATAGTGAAATCAACTGGGGATTATGTCGGTGGGCTGGTCGGGCAAGCTTATAATAGTGTTTTAAGCAGACTGAGTTTGAGTACGAAAGAAATGGTGGTTTCTGAGGTTTCTGGCAGACACTATGTAGGTAGTCTGGCCGGATATGTGTATGGCGATATTTCTTATTCCATAACAGAGAATGTTTCCGTAACCGGGACAGGTAATTATGTAGGCGGAATTGCGGGCTATGCTACCCCGATAATAGGTGGGGATATTATCACGAATGAGCAGCTTAGCGTGAAAAAAGCTTATATAAAAGGGGTAAATCATGTCGGCGGCATTGTGGGTCAGGGCAAATTACGTAATAATGATAATTGGTCAACCTTGAGTCTGGCGGAGGAAAGCATTATTATCGGAACCGGTGGTTATGTCGGCGGGCTGATGGGTCAACCGGGGGATAGAAACCGTAACGGATTGGTTCGCAATTGTCAGATTTTCGGTGGTTACAATGTCGGTGGGATTATGGGAAATAGCGCCGGTTCTTGGAAGTTTTTTGTGCTGGATAGTACTATTTCTACCATTTATGACCCGAAATATGGGGAGTTGACCGGGTCGGCTGTACCGTCACCTCCGAATTCAACGCATAATACAAACATTGGCGGTGTTTCCGCACGAGTTACTATGGGGTCAGGCAATATTAGTATGAGTGGAGCGGTTAACTGTATTATTGGTGCCCAAGGGGCGGATAATGTCGGTGGCATTTATGGTTACTGTTCTCAATCATCAAATAACTTTTTCTGCTTGGATAGTACTGTCTATGGGAGAAATAACATTGGTGGTCTTGTGGGATATCATCGGGCATGCCCTGTGTATAATTGTCAAAGCAATGCTGAGGTCATTGCCACCGGGGAAAACGCGGGCGGAATGTCCGGATATATGTATATCAATCGTGAGTTAGATGGTACAAGGGTCCCGCGTCTGGTTGGAAACTATTATGTGGGTAATGTTACCGCCGCTGATTATGCGGGCGGGCTGGTAGGACGGACGAGTGCCGCATTGTCTGGCGATAATTCGCGCCTGATAGTTGCCGCTAATGTCACCGCGAAGGGTAGCCACGGGAATATCATCGGCAATCAGGCAGGCGGGTCTTTTACCTATTTACGTATTTACAATAATAGTACGCTGAGCGTAGAAGGCGCTCCCGGGAGAACGGCGGCGGATATTTATGCCTCGGCGCCTCAGTCGTCTGCTGGAATGAAGTTAGTTACTTCCGTTCAATTAGAGAACCAATCAACCTATACCAGTCTGGGCAGTTATTTTAGTACGGTGTATCGCAATTATACCAGTCTGAATTATAATTATATGCCTTATTTGCGTTATTCCGGGGCTACTATGCCCTATCAGGAGGGCAAAGACGAAACCGGTGCTTATAACCCGGTCAAATCATATCGGGGCGGAATTCCCATTCCAACCGGATCAGTTGCTCCGCAGATGCTAACTCCCAGCATGATGTTTAACATGGCACCGGAACCACAGGAGTTGCCGGTACCGGATTTCTATGCTGCCGGGGTGGATAAGCTGAATATCGAATTCAATAAGGTTAACGAGTATACTGGTTTTATCGTTTCTGCTAACGGGAGTAATTTGATTGAACAACAGATTGACCAGCGGGTCTATACATTGGATTATGATTTTTCCACATCGCTCAAGGTTACAGTAACAGATGGAAGGCAGGAGCAGCATTATCAGGTTGATCCGCTGTCCTTACGCCGTAACATTCTCACCTGGGATACGGATTATTATTATATTACCGATTTAGGCGTACAGTCGGGAAAAACCGGGTTATTGGCGGGCGATTTTATCCATCTTTATGGCGGGCAAGGGTTGATTGCTTCCGGTAAAATTTGCGATCTTGGTGATGGCAGTATCATTAAAGAAAACGTGGCAATTGCTCTTTGTGAGCAGGTGCAGCCACTATATAGCTTTAAATATAATGATTATAGTATTAAAACCTACAAGAACTATTCCGAAAGTAACCGTGGCGGAGAGACGGTGATCCGTGAATTGCAGCTTCTGGTGAAAAATGGCAGACTGGCGGCACTTGATCCAACGCTGCCCGTAGTATATGACGGTGTAATTCTTGATTCTGCCGGCAGTACGGAGTACATGACAGTTTTGGGTACTGACGGAATACTGGCTGATCTGAAAGAACAGATTCGTTTGCCTAAGGATTTTAAGAATTACGATATTGTTCAGATGTCTAACAATATTCAATGCTCGGCTCCATACGTTTTAGTACGTTATCAAAATGGCTCCGTGGTCGCTTTCAACTATTTAACTGGGGAGATCCTTTCCGTGGAAACCGTGAAGAGCGATATATCTTTGGTTGAGTATGCTAAGGATTTCTTTAAAGCAAAGTGGGGGTCGGTTATGTCCGACATTTCGGATGGTTACTTACAACTTGTCAAACTGGAGAAAACACTCTCTGTTTCTCCATCTTTAGATAAATTAGAAACGGGTGATAAAAGTGACGGCAAGAATACAGATGGAACGCCAAATCGGCAAGAACCCGATGGGGAAGAGACGGACGGAGATTCTGCGGGCGGCAGTGCCGAAGATGTAGACTCTGCACAAAATATGGGATCTAAACAAAATGCGGAGTCTGCGCAAAACATAAAGCCTGAAGAAAAAGCAAATATTACCGGGGAATCAACAGAAACAGTTTCCCAGCCTAAAGAGGTGGAACCGGAAAAGACTAATAAAGAGGTTAAGGGTTCTGGTAAATCGGCATTGGGTGAGACTGCGGATGTCGAGGCCACTGAAACAGCACAGGGGAAAACGGCGGCCGGTGACCTTGCTAAGCCGGAACCGCTGATACATAGTTATGTACCTGTTTATGATGCGAAATTAGGTGAGTATCTTTTATATGAGGAGAAAAATCTGTTAGAAGCCTCTGAGGAGCGTTTAACATCTGTCAATGAGCAGCTTAAAACCGCTTCCGTCGTAGTGAAAAGCCAAAAGAAGGAACAGGAGAAGCAGGCAATTTTGCCGGAAAACAACGGAATACTACTGCTTTCTTTGATTGCCATATCAATCGTTGCCTTATTATTATATATTTATTACAAGAAGTGCCGCATCTAGGCATCTATCTGACATGATTTGAGAGGGAAATCAACAATGAAAAGGAAGAATAAGATTTATAATTTTTTAAAACATGCTTTACTTTTTACAATCGGCTCAGTTTTAGCGGCTATTGGTCTGGATATCTTTTTAGTGCCCAATAATATTATTGATGGTGGAATTACTGGTATATCAATAATATCCAGTCATCTTAGCAAATTACCATTAGGTCTGTTTATTATTTTATTCAACATTCCTTTTTTGTATTTAGGGTATAAACAAATAGGCAGGTCTTTTGCTCTTTCTACTTTATTTTCGATTGTATCACTATCAATATGGATTACAATACTACATGCAGTTCCGGTACTTACGACGGACGTTTTTTTAGCCTCTGTCTTTGGAGGTATTATTCTTGGTATTGGTGTGGGGTTAATTATCCGTTATGGAGGTTCTTTAGATGGTACGGAGATAATTGCGATCTTAATTGATAAAAAAACGGATTTCTCCATTGGAGAAATAGTTATGTTCTTTAATCTATTTATCTTAGGTAGTGCGGGTTTTGTTTTTGGTTGGGACAAAGCATTATATTCTTTAATTACCTATTTTATTGCCTTTAAAATGATCGACATTACAATTGAAGGGTTGGATGAATCAAAGGCCATCTTTATAATCTCTAATAAGTCAGAAATTATAGCGGAAAAACTAATGACCTGTTTAGGTAGAGGAGTAACTTTTTTACATGGGATGGGAGGATACAAAAAAGAGGAAAAAAATATTTTATATTTAGTAATTACTAGATTGGAGATTGCTAAATTGAAAGAAATTATTAATGAAATAGATTCTGAGGCATTTTTCACGATTAGTGGAGTTCACGATGTGATGGGAGTTAATTTCAAGAAAAAAGCAATTCATTAAAAAAATACATAACAGATAAAGGATTTCTAATATTTTATGTAGAATAATAATAATAATAATAATAGCAAATATTATTTATTGTCACACTATAATATAAATTACTAAGATATTATCTATAAAACAGAAGTCGTTCATCAGGATGATTTTTAATGAGAGAGGAATTTGATTTGATGTATACAGGTATATGGAGAAGGGTAGTTGCGTTTATAATTGATACAATTATACTAATTGGTCTTTTTATTGTGGCTACTTTTTCTATTAATACAATATTGGCAATACCACAGGAAAAAACTTTATTTTCTTTTTGTGCATTGATCGGATACCAGTCATTTGACGGACTATTAAAGGAGTATAATAGCTATTTATTATTATATGTAGGTATTGGAAGCATCTTATGGTTGCTATACGAGATTTTCTTTCTTCAGTCAAGATTTTCCGCGACTCCTGGCAAATTATTTTTAGGAATAGAAGTATCATATAATAAAAAGGTCTTTTATTTAATTGTAATAAGAGCATTGCTTAAATTTTTATTAATATTTATGGTTTTTGGAATGGTTATTGAATTTTTGGTAATGTACCTAAACAAGGATAGGCGAACTATACATGATTTTGTTACCGGAACACAGATAGGTTTTCGGGAAGCTGCCGCGGAAAGAGTTACTCCTAGAGGTTTTTGGTGGCTTATTTTAATTGCTTTAGTTTCTTTAACACCATATTATTATAGTAATAAATTAGCGCAAGATAGTTATACGGAAGTCAGGTATTCGGAAGTAATCAGTATAAATAATACCGGCAGAGAAATTTATGAGGGAATTTGGACAAATGGGAAGAATTGGACTTTAATGTTTACATATATCAGTAATAAATTATATATTTATGATTCAAATAATTATTTTAAGGAGTTTAATTATCAGGAGAATGATACGTTAGTTTGTAGCGACCGTAATAGTAATAATTATACTTTTGAAAGAAAAGACGATCAGCTAATTGCCACACAACAAAAGGACAATTTTCTTAGGTATTATGAATTTGAAAAGAAGAAATATGATTAAGCATCAGTAATTAGTGCATAGAATATTTTGGGTCCCTCCTGGCAAGGATACTGCCGGAGGGATTATTTTTATGAAAAAAAGAATTATTGGTGTGATGTTTATTTTTGTGGGACTTCTTTTGTTAGTTTCTGGACGGATTTTTTATTTACAAGTGCTTCATGGTCAAGGATTAGGTTCAGATAGTAAATTAGTTCAGAAAGCCTTAAATGTGCGTAGTCAGAACCTTTCCGGTGAGGAATATTATCGTGGGGAGATCCTAGATAGAAAGATGTTATCTCTTACTGATAGTGGGATAAGGCCAACTTTAGTAAGTTTTCCGGGAAGTATTAAAAATGTAACGGAAACCTGTAAACAATTAGAAAAGATCATAGAGATTTCAGCTGATGAGCTTGTTCTTAGTATTAAAAGAAATCAAGAAAACTATGGAATCCGTACACCGGTGCTTTTAAAAGTAAATTTAACATCTGAGGAAGTAAAGAAAATCAAGGAAAATAAACTAACAGGTATTGCGGTTATTCCGGTAAAAACCAGATATGGACCCGGTTCGGTCGCAAGGCACTTGGTGGGATACGTAAACAGTATTAGCCCTCAACAATGGCAGAAACTTTCGCGGGGAAAAAAGACGGTAGAAACGAATAGCTTTTTGGCAACAGCATATCGTATTACAGATAAAATTGGGGTAGCCGGGCTAGAAGGCAAGTATGAGGAAGCACTGAAAGGCTCTTGCCCGGAAAATAGTATTGTTGGGTTTGCTGATGCTAATGGACGGCTTTTGGAGGGGTTAGGCTATAAAATTAAAAAAAATCAGACTGACTCTTGGCGAAATCATTTAATACTGACCATTGATAAGCGCTGTCAGGAAATAGTGGAAAGAATTATGAATCAAGAAATTGCCAGGGGTGCTGTTGCGGTAATCGATATAGCTAATGGTGATGTGTTAGCTTTGGCCAGCAGACCCGATTTTGACCAAAACAAGGTAGAAAAATATTTGGCAGGAGTTGATGAATTACTTGATCGTGCAGATAGAGTCGCCTTTTATCCGGGCTCTGTTTTTAAAATGGTGGTAGCAGCTGGCGTGTTAGAGGAAAACTTACTGTGTGAGGAGGAGCTTTTCAACTGTATGGGAACGTACGTTTTTGCTGATGGTACCGGCATTAATTGTCTGCAAGAACATGGAGAAGTTAGCTTTAAAGAAGCAATTGTAAAATCATGTAATACGACTTTTGTTCAGTTGGGATTAAGACTAGGGAAGAGTAAGTTTGCTCAATATGCGGCCAAATTAGGTTTTACTATCAATATTAATAATCAATCACCTCCGGCACTAATTGGTAATGCCTCAATAGGACAGCAAGGAGTTTTAGTTAGTCCCTTGCAGATCGCTAATTTGTATGCTACTATCGGAAGAAATGGGATTTATCGTCCTTGCCGTATTGTCGCACAAATCCGGAATTATCAGGGAGATGTGATTCAAGAGTTTCCGGGAAAGATTGGTACACAGGTTCTAAAAGCGTCAACCTGTGCTGTTTTAAAAGATTCCTTATCCGCGGCAACTCGTATCGGGACGGGACGACAAGCCTGGATAGAAGGTAGAGGGACAGCCGGAAAGACGGGTACCGCTCAGGCAAATAAGGCGGGAAAAGTGATTGCTTGGTTTGCTGGCTTCACTCCTTTAGAGAACCCACGTTTGGCTATTGCGGTTATGGTGGAAGAGAAAAAACTAGGTTCTTCAAAAGGGATTAGAGGTGGGGAAGAAGCGGCTCCGTTATTTAAAAAAATTGCGGAGGAAATTTTTGAACTAGATGATTATAGTAATTAGAAATATTAATCGAAAAAATTTTCGATAATAGGGCAGGAATCGCACGATTTATCACGAATTAAACACCTTATGGGTTTATTAAGAAAGAAATTATTAATAAATATCAGATTATAGATATTTTATGTTACGGAGGGTGATATAATGTAAATATAATTGACACAACAGTAATAAAATTATTTTTATTGGAGTAGGAGTGAAAGAGCGATGAATACTAGTACCTTCAAGGGGGGAATTCACCTGCCTGGGTATAAGGAAGGGACGCAAGGATTACCAATAGTCCTAGCTGGTATTCCGGACAAGATTTATCTTCCCGTTTCCCAGCATATTGGTGCACCTTGTGTTCCTCTTGTTCAGGTAGGCGACGAAGTAAAAAAAGGGCAAAAAATAGCGGAGGGGAAAGGTTTTGTGACCGCCCCTATTCATGCCAGTGTAAGTGGTAAAGTTGTTGCGATAGAAAAAAAGCAGCATCCCGGTGGGAATTTTGTTAATTGTATTGTTATTGAAAATGATTATAAAGAAGAATGGGCAGATACAGTGAAGCCTAATTCTCATCCAGAAGAGCTTAGTGCTGAGGAAATTAGAAAAATTATTTTTGAAGCGGGTATCGTTGGTTTAGGTGGGGCTACTTTTCCGGCTCATGTAAAATTAGCTCCGGTAGAAGGAAAAAAAGCTGATTATATTCTTTTAAATGGGGTTGAATGTGAACCATATATCACGGCGGATCATCGTTTGATGCTAGAAAAACCGGAACGGATAGTGGCAGGATTGCGGTATATTTTAAAAAGTACCGGTTGCGAGCAAGGGATTATTGCCATTGAAGAAAACAAACCGGATGCTATTGCACTTTTTCAAAAAATGTTAGCTAAGGAAAAGAATATTCGGGTTCAGGCCTTAAAGGAAAAGTATCCTCAGGGTTCGGAAAAACATTTGATCTATGCTTGTACCCAAAGAGAGGTTCCGGTGGGTGGACTACCTCTTGATGCCGGTGTTGTTGTTCATAATGTAGGTACAGCTGCTGCGATAGCCGACGCTGTGGAAGAGGGGATTCCGCTTATTCAACGTATAGTTACTTTAAGTGGGGACGGGGTTAATAAGCCTACTAACTATTTAGTGAGACTTGGAACGCTTTTCAGTTCATTAATTGAGGAAAGCGGCGGATATAGTGGTGATGTCGAAAAAATAATTGCGGGCGGCTTAATGATGGGAAAAACAGTTTTTACAGCGGAGATTCCTGTCATTAAAGGCAGTTCGGGCATAGTTGTTTTGAAAAAAACGGGCAAGGAAAAAGAAAGAGAGTATAGTTGTGTTCGTTGCGCTAAATGTGTGGATGCTTGTCCTCTTTTCTTAGAACCGACTACGCTTGTAAAATTGGCTAAACGTCGTCTGTGGGAAGAAGCAGAACAAAACAATGCGTTAAGTTGTATCGAATGTGGTTCTTGTGTTTTTGTTTGTCCGGCCCGGATTCCGCTTGTTCAGTATATTAGACGGGCAAAGCAGGAAATTGGTGCCTTGAAGGCCAAAGCCAAAAGTGCGGGAGGTAAAAAATGATGAATACTCAGGAAAATTTATTAATTGTTACTTCATCGCCGCATATACACAGTGCTAATAGTGTTTCTTTAACGATGCGAGATGTTTTAATTGCTCTTTCCCCTGCTTTATTAGCGTCTTTATATTTTTTCCGTTTTGCCGCAGTTAAAGTAATTCTTACTTGTGTTGTGGCTGCGATCGTAAGTGAAATAATTGCTCAAAAAATTATGCAACGCGAGGTAACAATAGATGATGGCAGCGCCATTGTCACCGGCTTACTTCTTGCTTTCTGCCTTCCCCCGACACTTCCTTTGTGGATTGCCGCAATCGGTTCGGCGGTAGCTATTATTATAGGCAAACAACTGTTTGGTGGGCTTGGGAATAATATTTTTAATCCGGCCTTAATTGGCAGAGCCTTTCTTGTAGCTTCTTGGCCGGTAGCGATGACAACCTGGATAAGCCCTCTTGATGGTGTGACAACCGCAACCCCCTTGGGTCTGCTAAAAGAGGGCGTTACGCAAGGATTACCCACTCTTAATCAGTTGTTTTTGGGTAATGTAGGAGGATGTTTGGGAGAAACCAGTGCTTTAGCTTTAATATTAGGAGGTTTGTATCTCTTATATAAAGGTCATATTGATTGGCGCATTCCTTTCTCATATCTGGGAACGGTATTTGTGCTGACAGCGATAACCGGTACCCTAAACGGAGAAGGAAGCTGGTATCCGCTTTACCACTTTTTAGGCGGTGGGTTAATGTTGGGAGCCTTCTTTATGGCGACGGATTGGGTTACTACTCCTATTACTAAACAGGGGAGGATTATCTTTGGTCTTGGCTGTGGTCTTTTGACAGTAATTATTCGCTTGATGGGTGGTTACCCTGAAGGAGTATGTTACTCCATTTTACTAATGAACTTAGTTACACCTCTTATTGATCGCTATACTAAAGCTCGTGTGTTTGGGGGTGTAAAAAAACATGCGTAATAACTCACTGAAATTGGGACTGTTTTTACTGATTATTGCCGGTATTGCCGGATTAGGGATTGCTTATGTTAATGAAATTACCAATCCTCTGATTGAGCAGCAGCTGATTACTAATAAATTAAACAGTTTTCAAGAGGTTTATGTTGGGGCAGAAAAAATTACAGATGAAAGTGAAAAATATCTGGATGGTGATGCCGATTCAATACTTACAGAGGTAAATGTGGTATATGAGAAAAATACTCCGGCAGGGGTTATTTATACGGTGGAACCTTCCGGATACAATGGCAAGATTCAATTATTAGCCGGCTTTGATATTGCTACTAAGCAAATAACCGCGATTAAAGTTCTGAATCTGTCAGAAACACCAGGCTTAGGGGACAATGCTAAGCAAAGTTTCTTTACGGAACGTTTTAAAGGGAAAAGTGCGGAAAAGAATTTGGAAATTGTAAAGAAAGAACCTGTGGAAGGTAATCAAGTGCTCGCTATTACTTCTGCAACGATCACTTCTAAGGCTGTAGCAAATGGAGTTAATGCAGCGAGACAGCATTTTATGGATAATTTTATTAAGTAATTCGTAAAGAGGAGGTAAATTATTACTATGAGCTTAGGAAAAGAATTTACTAAAGGGATTTTTAGTGAAAATCCTCTTTTCCGTCTTACCTTGGGTCTATGCCCTTCTTTGGCGATCACCACGTCAGTTAATAATGGGATTGGCATGGGCGTAGCTTTTACTGGTGTACTTTTAGCTTCTAATATAGCGATTTCAGCTATGCGGAAAATTATTCCCGATAGTATTCGGATTCCCAGTTATATTGTGATTATCGCTACCTTTGTGTCGATGGTGGAAATGCTGATGCATGCTTATACACCGGAGTTGTTTACTAGTTTAGGCGTTTTTATTCCTTTGATTGTAGTTAACTGTATTATTCTAGGCCGGGCGGAAGCGTTTGCTAATAAAAATGGCATTTTGCCATCGATCATGGATGCCTTAGGAATGGGGATTGGGTATACTTTAGCCTTGGTTGTTATCTCTGCTTTCAGGGAAGTACTTGGAGCGGGAACATTTATGGGTTATGCTGTTTTTAGTGGTTCAGCACCATCAGCCTTAATTATGATTCTTCCTCCAGGAGGTTTTATTACGCTTGGTTGTATTCTGGCCTTTTTGAATAAAATGCAGAATGTTAAAGTCGCTAAAAAAGCAAAGCTTAATCAGTCGATTGCTCAACAACAATTGAGTAGTAATTAGGAAGGAGGCCAGCTAAATGCAAGAAATGATGATTATCATTATTGGGGCTATTTTGATTAATAACATCGTTTTATCCCAGTTTCTAGGGTGTTGCCCTTTTTTGGGTGTTTCTAAAAAACTTTCTTCAGCTATTGGCATGGGGGTTGCTGTTACCTTTGTTTTGACAATAGCTTCTTTAATAACCTGGTTAGTGCAGAAGTTTATTTTGGTTAATTTGGGAATCGAGTATTTGCAAACCATTGCTTTTATTTTAGTGATTGCTTCACTTGTACAATTCGTGGAAATGGTTATTCGTAAAAAAAGCCCGGATCTTTATAAAGCTTTGGGGGTTTATTTGCCTTTAATCACTACTAATTGTGCTGTTTTGGGGGTAGCTATTATTAATATACAAAAATCTTATACTTTTATGCAAACCTTGGCTAACAGTTTGGGTAATGCTTTGGGCTTTACGTTAGCTCTGATTTTATTTGCGGGAATCCGGGAGAGACTAGAAGAGGCAGATATTCCTAAGAGCTTGCAAGGTATGCCGATAGCTTTAATTACTGCCGCTTTAATGTCAATTGCCTTCTTAGGGTTTACCGGTCTTTTATAAATAAGTACGGAGGTAGAACAAGATGATCTATGCGATTCTTAGTTTAGCTGTCCTAGGGGCTGTTTTTGGCATAGTCTTGGGCGTTGCTGAAAAAAAATTTACAGTAGAGGTTGATCCACGGGTAGAGGAAATAACGAAGATATTACCCGGGGCTAACTGCGGAGGATGTGGTTTTCCCGGCTGCGGAGGTTATGCAGAAGCGGTAGTGGCGGGAACGGCTCCTCTTAATGCTTGTACAGCAGGAAAAGATGAAGTTCGTCAAAAAATGGCACAAATAATGGGTATTGCTGCCGGAGCAGCGCAAGAACCTAAAGTAGCACAACTTATGTGTAAGGGAGGAAAAGATAAAGCACCCCTTCTTTATGAATATGAAGGCGTTGAGGACTGCCATGTTGCCGCTACGATGTTTAAAGGGCCGAAGGCTTGTAGTTATGGCTGTATTGGGTTAGGTAGTTGTGTGCAAGTGTGTCCTTTCGGGGGAATTAAGATGGGCTCTAATCAATTACCGGAGATTGATTATAATATCTGTTCTGGTTGCGGAGCTTGTGTAAATAATTGTCCGCAGCATGTTTTAAAACTGGTGGAAGCCTCTAAGCTTGTACATGTTCGTTGTAGTAATAAGGAAAAAGGAAAACAGGCTAAAGAAGCGTGCCAGGTTGCTTGTATTAAGTGTAAGCTTTGTGAAAAAAATTGTCCGGAGGGAGCAATTAGTGTAGTGGCAGATGCTGAAGGGAGTATTGCCGTGATTGATTACGCCAAGTGTACCGGTTGTGGGATTTGCGTAACGAAGTGTCCTACGAACGCTTTAGAAATAATGCTCCCCATTAATGTTAGCAATAATGAGGAGCAGAATTTAACTGTTAAACACCCTCCTGCGGGATGTAATCATTGTGGTCTTTGTCAATGAAAAAATATTACCCTAAACTGACAGTAATAGTAGCAGTTTTTGTTTTGCTGATAATAGGTAATACGTATTTAACTCGTACTCAATCTCGTGAATATACGAGTGAAGAGTTTTTGATGGACACGCTGGTCAGTATCAGTACCATAGGTACTGATACTGCTCTTTTACAACAAGCTACAGAAAAGGCTTTTCATGAAATACGGCGTATTGCCGATTTGACGGATCGTTTTCCGGCAGTGGATACACCGGCCTATCAAAAGAGCGATATCGTTCGGATTAATGAAATGGCCGGAATTAAACCTGTTATTGTAGATGAAGATGTTTTTAAGATGCTACAACTGGCTCAGGAATATTCTCGGTTAACTGAGGGTGCTTTTGATATTACGATTGGACCGGTCATGGATCTTTGGGGCTTTGGTCAGCAAAAACAAAAAGTACCAGAATCCCATGAGTTAACCCGAACTTTAGCCTTAGTAAATAGTACAGAGTTACTTTTGGATGAACAGGCGCATAGTGCTTTTCTGAAAAAAGCGGGCATGTCTCTTGATTTAGGAGCAGTTGCTAAGGGATATGCGGTGGAAAAAGCCGCCAGAATTCTGGAAGAGTCCGGTGTAAAAAAAGCCTTAATTGATGCCGGCGGGAATATTAGGGTATTAGGGGAAAAGGATAAAGGGGTGCCTTGGAAAATTGGGATTCAAGATCCACGTAATCCTGCTGCATTACTAGGAATACTTTCTCTGAAAAATGAAGCTGCGGTAACCTCCGGAGATTATCACCGTAATGTGCAGATTGCCGGAAAAACGTATCATCACTTGATTTCGCCTCGTACCGGGTATCCTGCGGAATATAATATGAGTGTAACTGTGCTTACCCGTGATGCTTCCCAAGCCGATCTTCTTTCAACTGCGCTGTTTCTTTTGGAACCACAACAGGCACTGGCTTTAGGAACAAAATTAAGTGACACAGAAGTATTAATTGTTACAGCAGATAAAAAAATCCTGTTTACCCCCGGGCTTAGGGGGAAGATAGAGCTCACACCGGAAGAGGGATATATTTATGACGAGAAAGCTAATGACAAAAGCTGATACCAAACTATTACTGGCAATAATCTTATTAAGTCTTTTTGTCTTTGCTTTGCTTAAGTTTTATGCTACTGTTCTTCCGACAGAGAGGCAGGTTGTCATCAAAGTTAGTGGTGAAGTAGTAAAGAAAATCTCTCTGCAAGAAGGCACACATTTACAGAAGATTACCATTGAAGGGAAAAAAGGCCCGGCCATCATTGAAATCAAGGGTTGGAAAGTACGGATGGTGGAGGCTTTTTGCCCTGATAAGCTCTGTGTTAAACAAGGATGGATAAGCAATCCGGGACAGTCAATTATTTGTGTGCCCAATGAAGTTGTTCTTTATTTTGATGCCGCTGAGGCAAATTTTATTGATGCCATAACCCATTAAATAAGGGGAATTAATCATGTCTAAAACACAAAAATTAGTATATTTTTCGCTCTTTGTTACTTTGGCGACAGCCTTAGGAGTTTTAGAAACAATGTTTCCCAATCCCTTTCCTATCCCAGGAATTAAATTGGGATTGGCTAATATAGTTACGCTACTAGTGCTATCCATGTATGGACTTAAAGAAGGCTTTGTTGTCTCTTTTTTAAGAGTTCTTTTTACTTCATTATTAGGAGGAACCTTATTGTCGGTAGGATTTTTTCTAAGTCTTTCCGGAGCGCTTTTAAGTACTTTGGTGATGGCTTTATTATTTAAATATATGCCTACTTTAAGTATTATCGGGATAAGTATGGCCGGCGCTGTATCCCATAATGTCGGGCAACTGCTTACTGCTTCAGTACTAATTCAAACCGGATATATCTTTTATTATTTACCTATTTTACTTTTGGCGGGCATACCTACGGGATTATCTACAGGCTATATCGCCCGTTTACTTCTTGGTTTTCTAGAAGAAAAAAGGAATTTTTTGCAGTAAAACTTGACATTATTTCATACTAAAACTACCCCTTTTATACGATTATCGTTTTCCCGGATGCGGAAAATTTAAAAAGAGATATTAAAAACCGTGTTGTTTAATTAAACCACACGGTTTTTGCTTTTATACTGATAGTTACTGACCTTTTAATTGTTCTTCGGCAAACTGGACGAGTTTCCTGGTCATATAGCCACCTACATAGCCGTTCTGGCGGGAAGTTAAACTACCCTTATCAACGTTATTATAGTTACTTATACCTAATTCATTAGCCATTTCATATTTCATATTATTTAAGAAGTTTTTGGCCCCATCAACGGCTGGTTTATTAGTATTTCTAGGCATTTTATTTAGTCCCTCCTTAGTTATATTTTGCTTGATAGTTCATTCATATCTTTTGTAATCTTAGCAAAGATATGCCTAATATATTTTTACATTTCTTCCAATTAATAAAATTATTTAGTTCAGGCACATTTAAGGTTAAGGGGCCATATTATTTAAAATGATTGAAAAAGGGAGGTGGAGCTGTGTTAGGATTAGGGACGTTCATTATCTCGGTAGCAACACTTCTTAATGGTCTGTTATTTCTCGCATATTACCTCAATAATAATGCTTTTCCTCATCCTCTTTCCGAAGAAGAAGAGAAATTATATTTAAAAAAAGTTCAACAAGGGGATCTCAATGCTAGAAATGTTTTAATAGAACATAATTTAAGGCTTGTCGCCCATATTGGAAAAAAGTTTGAGGGAGTGGGCGATGATAAAGATGATATTATTTCTATTGGAACGATCGGCTTAATTAAAGCGATTAATACCTTTAATTCGGAAAAGGGAGCAAAACTAGCTACTTATGCGGCGCGTTGTATTGAAAATGAAATACTAATGCATCTGCGAGCAACTAAGAAAAATAAAGGGGAAGTCTCTCTCTATGATCCAATCGGGATTGATAAAGAAGGAAATGAAATTACATTGAGCGATGTATTAGGGACTCATCCTGATATTGTTCCCGATGTTGTCCAAACTAATGTAGAATTTGAGCTATTATTATCAAAAATTAAATATTTAAATACGCGGGAAAGAAAAGTCTTAGAAATGCGTTTTGGACTAATCAATGGTCTTAGAAAAACTCAACGTGAAATTGCGAAAATGCTTGGAATCTCTCGTTCGTATGTTTCTCGGATTGAGAAAAGAGCATTAGAAAAATTAATCAAGGAATTAAATTAACAAAGAAAAAAGGCCTCGTTACGAGGTTTATAAATAATCCTGAATTATTCATAAAGCCTCAAAACTATAACCGACTTGATACGCGAGCGACTATGGACTTGGACACAACCATAAAAAGCCGTTTTCTTTATAATTTTATAGTTGAAATCGCTCTTCCTTTCCCTCATATTCTTTGTTGATCCGTAACCGCTCATCGGCCGGTAACGAGTTCCAAGCAGACCAGCCGGCTAGATGAAACGCCTTAACCCTTCTCTCTTTCTCTTCCTCTGACATTGGAGCAGGAGCCACGATATGTACAGTAATACTATTTTTCATTTTTTATGAACTTATTTTTCTTTGCGTAATTATTGATAAAATGATACTATAATAATGATTCAATAAAGAGGTTATCATGGAAATGAGAAACGAAAAACCAATTAATAAGGAGGGAATAAAATGGGAAACGAAGAATTTCAAGTTAAAGTATTAGAATTTATGTCCAATATAAAAGAAAAAATTGATTCAATGGATGAAAGACTTAGTTCACTGGAACAAGGGCAAGCTAAGTTACAACAAGGTCTATCTAAGCTGGAACAGAGACAAACCAATTTAGAACAGGGTCAAACCAAGCTGGAACAAGGTCTATCTAAGCTGGAACAGAGACAAACCAAGCTGGAACAAGGTCAGGAACGTATTGAAAAGAAACTTAACGCTGTATATGAGCAAACAGCAATGCTTACTGAATTTCGAACTGACGTTAATAAAAATTTAGATGTACTTGAAACTGCACAGAATCGGCAGGAAATAATTTTAGAACGACTATCCCTCCGCTCTATTGAGCATGAAGCAGATATAGCTCATTTAAGAAAAGCTCAATAATAAGAAATGAAGATTCCTCTTTACAAAAATAATAAGCAAAATTAACTACACCCGCCTTGGCGGGTTTTTCTGTATAATACTAATTGAGGTTGATGAAAAAGATGCCATCAACATCTTTGACCGGGGATACATAGACTACAAAAAGTTTGATGACTACTGCGAAAAGGGAATCCGGTTTATAACTCGGCTACGTCTAATTGCGACAACCGACACAGAAGGGAACCCATTAACACCCTCATGTTATCTGTTTATCTTTAGCTTAAAAACATTTTTTGGGGTTTTTTAGCCAACATACTGAAACCCAAGACCATTACCAGTATAATCCATATTTTTAGTATGGGGGTTGAAAACTTACCACTATGAATAATTCAGGATAAGTATTAAATGGAGAAATAAAATCACTCCAAATTATGGAATGATTTTATTTCTTATTTATGGTAAGATAGTGATAGTAAATTGTGGGAGATGCTTTATGAACATCTTAAAACCTGATTTAATGGTTAATTCTATTAGTAAAATTAATTTAAAATGTTTTTGGGAAAAGAACAAGCGTGGGATTATTATAGATCTTGATAATACACTAGCTCCTTGGAATATTGAACAGGTCAATGAAAAAGCGGATATTTTTTTAAAAGAAGCCTTGGCTTTAAAATATAAGATCTGTTTATTAACAAATGCTGGTAAAGAAAGAACGAAAAAAGTTGCTGAGCAATATCAAATGTTTTATATTGCTACAGCTTTTAAACCAAGAAAAAAAGCGTTTTCACATGCTCTAGAGTTAATAGGTTTAGAGGCGAATCAAGTAATAGTTATTGGTGATCAGCTTTTTACCGATATTTTAGGAGGAAATAGAGCAGGATGTTATACAATTCTTGTTCCGGCTCTTTCTAAAAGAGAATTTGTTGGTACAAAAATTTTGCGTTTACTGGAAAGGGTAATTAAAAGTTTAAATCATGTTTATTAATACAATAATGTTAAAAAAAGAAATCAAGAATTTCTTGATGAATATTAATTAAAGATAGAATTAATTTTAGAGAAAGGCAGGTGAGCTATTAGTATGAAGTCAAATATTATACTTATTGGTTTTATGGGGACTGGAAAAACAGCAGTAGGGAAAAGATTAGCTTCAATATTAGAACGGGAATTTTTTGACAGTGATCAGGAAGTAGAAACTGTTACTGGAATGTCTATTTCCCAATTGTTTAATAAATATGGAGAGGTTAGGTTCCGTTCTGAAGAAAATTTGGCTATTCAACGTCTTGCCCGAAAGAAAAACTGTATCATTGCTACAGGTGGTGGAATTATCTTGGATCAAGCCAATATTAATCTTTTGCAAAAAAACGGTATTATCATATGTCTTTCTGCTCGACCGGAAATAATTTTTGAACGTGTTAAAAGGAGAAACAATCGTCCTTTATTAAAGAAAGAGAGTCTTTATGAATCTATTGTAGAATTAATGAAAGATAGGGAAGAGTTGTATAAATGTGCTGATTTCTATATCAATACTTCGGACTTCGGTTTTCAGGAAATTATAGATAAAATCATAATCTTTTTGAAAAAGGAATATAAAGAGCTGGAAGATCTTCAATTGGAAAATTGGAGATAGTTTTAAAAATAAACAGTGCAGGAAGTTAAAGGATGATGTCGAATAGTTTTATAAGTAAGAAATATTAAGAAGGAGCGAAGTGAAAATGGATGTATTTTCAATATTAAAAACAGCTGTTAAGATGGGGGCATCGGATATTCATTTTTCTGTAGGGACACCGCCTGTATTTCGTATTACCGGTAAATTAATACGTTGGGATGATGACGGTAAGATTGAGCCATTAACCCGTCATGATACGATGGAGGCTGTACGGGCTTTAATGGATGAAGAACAATTTATAGTTTGGCAGGAAAAAGGTGAAATCGATTTTTCATATTCCCTTTTTGGAGTGGGACGTTTTAGAATTAATACATATAGGCAACGTGGGTGTCCTAGTCTGGCGATACGTCCTGTCCCTTATCAAATCCCTCATATTGATAGTTTAGGCGTCCCTTCGTCTGTTATAAATCTTGCTGAAAAAAGTAGTGGTTTAGTTTTGGTGACTGGCCCTACTGGGAGCGGTAAATCAACGACACTTGCTGCTTTAATTAATATGATTAATACAAACAAGGAAAGACATATTATTACTATTGAGGATCCGATTGAATATCTTCATCAGCATAAGAACAGTATTATAGATCAGCGTGAATTAGGATCAGATACATATTCATTTGCTGGAGCACTGCGAGCTTGTCTACGGCAAGATCCGGATGTAATTATGATTGGGGAAATGCGTGATCTGGATACTATTGCTACGGCAATTACGGCCGCTGAAACCGGTCACCTGGTTTTTTCTACTTTACATACAATTAGCGCAGCTCAATCGATTGAGCGTATTATAGATGTCTTTCCTTCCAATCAGCAAGAGCAGATTAAAGTACAGCTTTCCACCACTTTACAAGCTGTTGTTACACAGCAGTTATTACCTCACGCAAATGGAAGAAGTCGGATTTTAGCAGCGGAGGTAATGGTTGCGATCCCGGCTATTCGTAATTTGGTTAGAGAAGGCAGAGTTCATCAAATTTATACTGTTTTGCAAACCGGAAGTCGTTGGGGGATGCAGACTATGGATATGGGGTTACGTGATTTATTTCTCGCCGATAAGATCACGATGGATACAGCTTTAAAATATAGTTATGATAAAGAAAATTTTTCTCGTTTTGTTAATGAATTTTAGTGATTTAACTAATTAAGGAGTTCGAAGTTATGAATTTGAGCCTTGTTTTTACGTTTCTTTTTGGCCTTGTTTTCGGGAGTTTTCTTAATGTTTGCATTTATCGTTTGCCTAGGGAGGAAAGTATTGTTTTCCCTCCGTCCCATTGTACTTCGTGCCAAAATAGGTTGTACCCTAAAGATTTAATTCCGTTGCTGAGTTTTTTTCTCTTGAAAGGAAAATGTCGGTATTGTGGAGAAATAATACATTGGCGTTATCCAGCGGTTGAATTACTCAATGGTTTAGGCTGGGTCTGGGTTATAGCTAGTTTTGGCATTACGACACAAGGGCTGGCTGGAGTATTTCTTTTTTCCTTTGCGTTAGTAGTAGCATTAATTGATTTGGAGCATTATCTCATTCCCAACAGTTTGGTTATTTTGCTTTTTTTGTGTGGCCTTATTTTTCATTTTATTTTGCAGGATTTAAGTTTAACTAAGCGATTACTGGGAATGACCGTGGGTTTTGGGCTACCCTTTTTACTGGCGTTATTTAGCCGGGGAGGTATGGGAGGTGGCGATATTAAGTTGTGCACAGCCATGGGGTTTTGGTTGGGATTCCCAGCCGTTTTCCAAGCTCTTTTTATAGGGGCATTAATGGGAAGCGTCATAGGTATTTCCTTGATTATCATGAAAATAAAGAAGAGAAAAGATCCCATCCCGTTTGGACCATTTTTAGTTTTAGGATTTTTGATTATTTTCTTTTTTCAAGAACCATTACTTTCCTGGTATTGGACTTTGTTTTAGTCGATAGATTTTTCGCTTGGGGATTCGGGATTACTCATTGAAAGGGGGGGGTAACAACCCCGGTAAAAGGTGTAGCTATTGCCGGGAATCTACGAGATTTGCTCAAAGGAATTGTAGCTGTAGCTGATGATTTAACTTTTTATGTTGGAAAGGGAGCTTCTACAGTGAGAGTTGATGGCATAATGATTAGCGGAAAGTAGTAAAAAGTACTGGGAAAGCTAGTTTTTTTATGATAAAATTTTAGGGAGAAAAATTAACGAAGGGGTGTTTTGAGATGCCGAGAATTTGTGTAATACATGGTCCAAATCTTAATCTGTTAGGAAAAAGGGAACCGTCAGTATATGGTGATGTTACCTTAAAAGAATTGGATAAGCAATTAATCGAATATGGTAAGGAATTAGGGTTAGAAGTAGATACTTTTCAGTCTAATCATGAAGGGGCTATTGTAGATAAGATTCAAGAGTTGACAAATTATGATTATCTGATTATCAATGCTGCAGCATATACACATACTAGTATTGCGATTAGAGATGCTTTGCAGGCTGTAAAAAAACCTACTTTGGAAGTACATATTAGTAATATTTACAAACGGGAGGATTTTCGACAACATTCCTTGCTTGCTAATGTGGTACAGGGACAAATAACAGGGTTGGGTGTACCCGGTTATCGTTTTGCTTTGGAAGCAGCAGCATATTTTTTAGATGAGGATACGGATTTTGAATAATAACCTTTTTAGATTTAAATCCTGGCTGCAGGAAAGAGAATTAGATGCTTTCCTCATTTCTAATCCTGTGCATTGTTTTTATTTAAGTGGATTTACCGGAACTAAATGTTGGTTATTAATTACTCTTGCGCCTGTCCCCAATATTTTAATTACTGATTTCAGGTATAGGGAACAGGCGCAAGAACAGGTCCAAGGATATGAAGTTGTAATTCAAGAGGAGTCGATTTTTCAAACATTGAGCCAACTTTTTAAGCAATATAATTTAAAAACAGTAGGATTAGACCAGGATAATATTACTTTGGCTGTTTATGCCAAGCTTAAAGAAGAAGCTCCTAATGTCAATTTTTGTTCTTTACAGGATCCCTGTGGAGAAATTAGAAGAGTAAAAACACCTGACGAATTAATACTATTAAAAAAAGCCGTAGAAATTGCCGACAAAGCTTTTCTGCATATTTTAGAATATCTTCAACCGGGTTTAACAGAAAGAGAAATAGCCTTAGAATTAGAATTTTTCATGCGACGTTTGGGTGGAAGTAAAAATGCTTTTGATACGATCGTTGCTTCAGGAAATCGTGCCGCTCTTCCTCATGGTGTTGCGACAAACAAAATTTTGCAGACCGGAGAATTTGTGGTGATGGATTTTGGTACTGTATATCAAGGATATTATTCTGATATGACTCGCACGATTATTTTAGGAGAACCTGATTTACGACAGCAGGAAATTTATCAACTTGTGTTACAAGCCCAGACAGAGGTTTACAGAAACATTCAGCCTGGAATGCGGGCTAGTGAAGCTGATGCTCTCGCTCGGCGTATTATTGAGGAAGCGGGATATAGTGAGAATTTTGGACATGGTTTGGGTCATGGGGTTGGACTAGAAATACATGAAGAACCTCGGTTATCTCCTCGGGATGAGACAATTCTTGAACCAGGAATGATCGTGACAGTAGAACCTGGTATCTATATTCCAAGTTGGGGTGGAGTTCGAATTGAGGATATGGTGGTTATTACCTCGGATGGATGTGAAATACTAACCAAGTCGCCCAAAATGCTGAGAGTATAAGAGTAGGATTATAAATAATGAATTATTTGAGGAGGTAAATGATGATTTCAACAACAGATTTCAGAACAGGAATTACTTTCGAATTGGATGGGGATGTGGTTCAACTTGTTGAATTTCAGCATGTTAAACCGGGAAAAGGAGCTGCTTTTGTTCGTTGTAAATTACGTAGTGTGAAAACTGGGGCAGTGATAGAAAAGACTTTCCGTCCAGGTGAAAAATTCCCCAAGGCTCATGTTGAACGTAAAGAAATGCAGTACCTGTATAAAGAAGGAGATAGTTGGGTTTTCATGGATACGGAAACATATGAACAGGTTTCGCTTTTAGAGAGTCTCCTGGAGGATGCTCCTAAGTACTTAAAAGAAAACATGACGACCGGGATTCTTTTTTATCAAGAACAGGTGATTGGTCTAGATCTGCCCAAACAGGTAAAGCTTCAGGTAATAGCAACTGAACCGGGAATTAAAGGTGATACTGCCTCAGGAGGAAGTAAGCCTGCCACTTTAGAAACAGGTTTAATTGTGCAAGTGCCCTTCTTTATTAACGAAGAGGATGTCCTAATTATTGATACTCGTACAGGGGAATATGTTAGCCGGGCCTAAGGGATAATATTACTATTAATTAAAAAGGAGTACAAAAAATGAGTGAATTGAAAGAAAAAATTGCTTATCTACAGGGTCTTGCTGAAGGAATTCAATTAGATAAGGAAAGTAAAGAAGGAAAGTTATTTAATGCAGTAATTGATGTCCTTGATGAAATAGCTGTAGCTATAGATGGGGTTTCTAATAATCAATTGGAAATGCAGAGTTATCTGGAGGCTATTGATGAGGATCTGGGGGATGTTGAAGACGATCTTTATGGTGATGAAGAATTTGATTATGAAGGTGATGACGAGTGTGATCAGAATTGCTGTGAGGAATGCAGCTGTAATTATGTAGAGGTTGCCTGCCCTAATTGTCATGATCTTCTCCAGCTTGATTCTTGTATGTTGGAAGATAACGATGTGACCGAAATAACCTGTCCCAACTGTAATGAAATAATTTATGTAAATGAAGATACCTTAGCGATGAAGGAAGACAAAAAGGAGTAAGAGGGAATTTACAATAATGAATAGTTTAGATGAAACGCCCCGTGCTAACCGTCTTCATATTGCCTTATTCGGGATTACTAATGCGGGGAAGTCTAGTTTAATTAATGCTCTGACCAGGCAGGAGATTGCTTTGGTTTCTGCTGTCAAGGGAACTACCACAGATCCGGTCTATAAAGCCATGGAACTGCTCCCTCTTGGTCCGGTGGTAATAATTGATACAGCTGGCTTCGATGATCAGAGTGAATTGGGAGAACTGCGTAAAAAAAAGACATTAGAAGTTTTAAATAAAACAGATTTAGCTATTTTAGTGTTAGATGCAATGACGGGAATTACCGAGTTTGATCGAGAAATATTAGCGCTCATCAAAAGTAAAAGGATCCCGATTTTAGGTGTGCTTAATAAAGTGGATTTGCAAAAAGAGCCTAATGTGAAGAACGGATTATTGTCCCAAGAACTGGGAATTGACCTTATACCGGTAAGTGCACAGGCGGGATTAGGAATACAGGAGCTTAAAGAAGCACTGATTCGGTTAGTTCCTGAAAAGGAGGAACAAAGACCGCTAGTAAAGGACTTACTTACACCTGGAGACTTGGTAGTTCTTGTGACACCGATAGATGAATCTGCACCCAAAGGTAGGTTAATTCTTCCGCAACAGCAGACGTTACGTGATATTCTGGATAGTAATGCTATAGCAGTAGTTACGAAGGAAGATGGCTTAAAAGAAACTCTGCAGAAGTTAAGAAATAAACCTCGCTTGGTGGTTACTGATTCTCAAGTTTTTCAGAAAGTAGCAGCTGATACACCGCCAGATATCCCCCTTACTTCATTTTCAATCCTTTTTGCCCGCAAAAAAGGGGAATTAAGGGCACTGGTCAAAGGGGCTAGAGCGGTAGAAAAACTCCAGAATGGAGATAAGATTCTTATTTCCGAAGCTTGTACTCATCATCGTCAGTCTGATGACATTGGCACTGTAAAAATTCCCCGCTGGCTTCGTCAAAAGACAGGAAAAAAGTTAATTTTTGAACAAAGCAGTGGGTTTTCTTTTCCAAAGAAGTTGCAGGATTATGCACTTGTGGTTCATTGTGCAGGGTGTATGCTTAACCGCAAGGCCATGCTTTATAGGATTAGTCAGGCTGAAGAAGCCGGGGTGCCGATTATTAATTATGGAGTATTAATTGCTTATTTGCATGGTATTTTGGAGAGATCCATAGAGCCGTTTGAAGGGTTTTAGTGATTTTAACTAAAACCCTTCTTTTTTTTTGCATAAATTTAGGAATGGGACAATATATTATATTGTCCAAGTTATCTAAAAGAGGTGGTTTTTTATGACCCAGGTTTTTATTAATAAAGAAAGTATTACGAAAGAAAGT
>DHPU01000071.1:0-4837 GCA_002407935.1 Peptococcaceae bacterium UBA5356 | reverse complement strand
AAGTATTACGAAAGAAAGTATTACCTCCCTTAAAATATCTTCCTTGACCTGGTTTCAGGCCCTTCCACCACGACTGCAGGAGCTTGTAGCAGAAGGGTTACAAGCTTACTTAGGAGATATTGAAGAGATTCGGTTGAGGATCAAAAGGCCGGTCCTTTTTCAAATAGGAACAAGGGAAATGTCCATTACTAAACAGAAACGCATTACTTTTCACTTAGAGGAAGGGGATGTTATTACTAAAGAGGATTTGGAAAGAACTATCCAGGTATTGAGTCAAAATTCTCTTTATGCTTGGGAGGATGAATTTAAAAATGGATATATTACGATTCCCGGAGGACACCGGATTGGCTTTGTGGGTAGAGGAGTTTTGGAGCAAGGCAATCTCAAAACTTTAAAAGATATTTCCGGGATCAATTACCGGATTGGTCGGCAGATTTTGGGCTGTGCCGATGAAGTCGTACCTTACATTATGAAAAAGGATCAGGTTTACCATACTTTAATTATATCTCCGCCACAATGTGGTAAAACAACGTTGCTCCGCGATATAGTGAGACAACTTAGCGATGGTATCCCTGCCCAGAATTTTGCGGGAGTAAATGTAGGCTTAATAGATGAGAGGTCGGAAATAGCTGGCATGTATCAGGGAGAACCTCAATTTCAAATTGGCATGAGAACGGATGTTTTGGATGCCTGTCCTAAAGCACAAGGCATGATGATGCTAATTAGGTCGATGTCACCGCGAGTTTTAGCTACAGATGAAGTCGGAAAAAACGAAGATGTTGAAGCCATGTATCAGGCGTTACAGGCAGGTGTAACTGTAATTACGACTGTTCATGGAAATAGTTTAGAGGAAATTAAAGAAAGACCTAACATGCAGACCTTGTTAAATTGGCATTTTTTTGACAGGATAATTATTTTAAGCAGGCGAAAAGGGGTAGGAACTTTGGAAAAGATTTTGGATGAAAACGCCCTGGAAAGGATGCGGTAAGTATGTGCAAATTATTAGGTGCTCTTTGTATCATGATGAGTTGTACTTATTTGGGATTACAAATTTCCAGCATCTACCGAAAAAGGTCGGAGCTGTTTCGTTTTTTACAAAACGGGCTTACGATGCTGGAAACAGAGATTAATTATACAGCTACTCCTTTACCTTTGGCGCTAGAAAGGGTAGGTAAAAAAAATAACAAGCATTGTCGTTCCTTATTTATGAAAGCGGCAGCAGCTTTACATGAGAAGAGGGGAGTAACAGCAAGTGAAGCTTGGGCTGAAGGAATTACTGCTCTAGCCGGAGAAGTGCCGTTGACAAAAGAGGAAAAAGAACTCCTTCATCTTTTTGGTCAGGAATTGGGTGGGTCTGCCAAAGAGGAGCAATTAAAAAATATCGCGTTAACTAAAAAGCAATTATATGGGGCACAAAAGGCCGCTGAGGTAGAACAGACCCAAAAGCAAAAGCTGTGGCAATATCTGGGGTTTTGTCTGGGAGCCGTTTTAGTACTGATGCTGATTTAAAAGTAGAGGAGAATCGGTATGAACATTGAGCTAATTTTTCAAATAGCGGGAATAGGGATTCTTACTTCGATTTTTCATACAATCTTGAAGCAGGCAGGTAAAGAAGAGTATTCCTTTATTGCTACTTTAGCTGGTGTATCAATTGCTTTAATGATGGTTATTCAATTATTAGCAGAATTATTAGAAAGGGTTAAAGGGGTATTTTTTTTATGATTATTACTCCTGCTAAGATGAGGTGAGTTATGGAAATTCTTCAAGTAGTCGGCCTAGGACTTACAGGTACGATTTTGGCTGTATATGTGAAAGAAAGTAATAAAGAAGTGGCAGTTTTAATTAGTCTTGTCACCGGTTTAATTCTTTTTATTTTTGCCTTAAGTAAAATAGGAGCCGTGATCAAGGTTCTTGAGGAATTAGCGGCACGGGCAAAGATAAATATGCTTTATTTAACTACGGTATTAAAGATTATGGGTATTGCTTATATCGCGGAATTTGGAGCACAGGTTTGCCGGGATGCGGGAGAGGGTTCCACCGCTACAAAGATTGAACTAGCGGCCAAAATATTAGTGATGGTACTTGCTTTACCCATAATCATGGCTATTCTGGAATCTATTCTGCGGCTCTTACCCTCTTGAGGTGGTGGAAGATGAAAAGTAAAGTAATTGTTTTTCTTCTTTTTTTGCTTTGGGGAACCTTCTTTTTTGCGCTGACAGTTAAAGCTGTGGGTAATATTGAATCAGTTCGTACTCCTCAAAACATTTTAGAGAAGCAGCAACAAAATTTAGATCTGCGAGAATTGGAAGAGTTTATGAGGGAGATTGATCAAGAAATTAGTTTTCTCTTACCAGAAATGTCCCTTTCGCAAATGATTGAGCAGTTTAAAAAAGGTGAGTTGGATTTTTCACCACAGGAAACCATGCAAAAAATCTTAACTTATTTTTGGCGTGAAGTATTTATTAACTTATCCCTACTTGGGAAGCTGTTAATTATTGCGGTAATTTGTACTATTCTACAAACCCTTCAAGCGGCATTTGAGCAAGGAACAGTGGCAAAACTGGCTTATTTTATTTGTTTTTTGGTCGTGCTTACTTTAGCGGTTGGTTCTTTTAAGTTGGCTATCAGTACAGGTTTAGTAGTTATTGAAAAAATGGTAGGTTTTATGCACTTATTATTGCCGGTTCTCTTGGTTCTTCTTACGGCAGTAGGAGGGCTGACTACGGTAACGTTGCTCCAGCCATTTCTGCTTGTTTTTCTGAGCTTTATGTCTACTTTTAGTCAGGATATTATTTTCCCTTTAATATTTTTAACAGCCGTTTTAGCGATTGCCAATAACATCTCTGATCATTTTAAAATTTCTCGGCTGACAGACTTTTTTAAACAATTGACAAAAGTGGGGATTGGTCTAGTTTTGACACTTTTTATTGGTGTAATCACCGTAGAAGGGGCTGCTGGTGCTGTGGTAGATGGGGTGACCTTGCGCACGGCTAAATATATGACGGGTGCTTTTGTACCGGTTGCCGGTAGTATGTTTGCCGATGCTCTTGATGCAGTAATTGGCGGGTCATTACTCTTAAAAAATGCCATTGGTTTGACTGGTGTTCTTGTGTTGGGAGCAATTGTTCTCTTTCCGGTCATCAAAATTTTAACCCTTGCGATCATTTACCGTTTAGCGTCTGCATTACTGCAGCCATTAGGTGATTCTTTATTAGCCAATACGCTCGAAGAAATGTCAGGTTGTCTTTTCTTAACTTTTGCTGCGGTAGCTTCTGTCGCCATTATGTTTTTTATGACGATTACGATTATTGTAGGTACAGCCAATTTTACGGTAATGCTTAGGTAGGTGAAATTAGATGATAATCCTTACAGAGTTAGTACGCAATATCATTGTGCTTCTTCTTTTAACGACCTTTCTAGAAATGATTTTGCCTTCTAGTAATATGCAGCGTTTTTTGAAAGTCGTGCTGGGGCTTTTTATGCTGGTTACTTTATTAAATCCCTTTTTAAATTTAGTAAATAAGTATCATCAGCAAAATTTTGCAGTACAAAAAACCAATCAGGATTTGTTTAGGGAAAATTACAGACAAAGTATGGAGAAACAAATAGAGCACTTGTTTAAAGTAGCTAATAGTGAGCAGCCGGTTGCGATAGAGGTAAAGCTGGATCAAATTGGGGCCAAGGGAAGTAGAGAGATAATCAGGGAAATTGTCGTAACGGTTGAGCAAAAAAAGCAAGAAGGGGAAAAGATGTCTGAGGTAGTAGTTCAGGAGGAGGAGATTATCTATATGCTGTGCCGCTATTTTGGCTTAAAAGAAAAACAGATATTAGTGAAGCTGCGATAAATTTGTAAAGCATCGCTAATAGGGAGGTGAAAAAGTGGGAAAGGAATTTTATCAAGCACTGCTTGATCCTAAGGGAAAATTAGGGATTTGGGGTATCGCAACAGTAATTTTGGTGGGAATCTTGCTGATGATAGTGCCAGGGTTTTTGGGGGGTAATGCGGAAACCGCACTTCCGAGGGAGCAACTAAGGGAGATAAAGGAATTTGGTTTGGAAGAAGCTCTCTCTAAACAGGCAGAAGAAATTTTAAGTCAGGTGCAGGGAATTGGGAGTGTAGCAGTATTCGTTTTTGCTCAGGGAAGAAGTGATCCAATTATTCTTAAAGAAAAAGAACCGCAAATTAAGGGTGTACTAGTAGTGGCCGAGGGAGCCGGAAATGTTGCGATAAAGGGGCAATTAAGTAAGACCGTCCAGTCTTTATTTGCTTTACCGGCCCATCGAGTAATGATACTTCCTATGAAAGGTAGGTAATAAAATGACCACGATTTTTATTCGTTTTAAAAGTTTACTGGCTTTTGGATTAGCGTTATTGTGTGTATCTTTTGTTTGGTTTATCATTACTTCTTTTGATCAGGAGCAGAAGATAATGCAGGAAGAAGCAAGTCCTTCTTTAACTGAAACTAAATCAACAATTGCAGTTGTTCCTGAGGAAAAAACGGAAAAGGACAGCTTTTTTAGTGAGTATCGTTTAGAAAGAGATCGAACGCGTAGTGAACAAGTAGAAGTATTAAATGAACTGATTAATAACGCTAATTCCAGTACTGAAGTTCGGGCAGATGCTCAGCAAAGATTATTGTTACTTACGGAAAATTTGGGCAAGGAAACAAAAATTGAAACTGCCGTAATGGCGAAGGGCTTTACTGAGGCAGTAGCCGTTATGCAAGCTCAGTCTGTTTTGATAATTATTCCTTCAGAGGGGTTACGCCAGGATGAGATTGCTAAAATTGCGGATATTGTGACGAAGATTGCTGAATGCCGGTGGGAAGATGTAATT
>DHPU01000028.1 GCA_002407935.1 Peptococcaceae bacterium UBA5356 | reverse complement strand
AACAATGGTACCATTATTTTCTTTTCCGCTTATATCTGCGGCAACAGTGCCTGTCCCTTCGTCAAATTGCCACCGACCGACTAAGGATGATTCGTTACCAAAACCGGCTGAAGGTATTAAAGTTAGGTAAAGTAAAAATATAACCATTATACTTAAAATAAATATCATTTTGTTTTTTATCCCAATTTTCTTTATATCCATTATTTGTTTCCTCCTTTTTTAATTATTATGATCTTTCTTTCTTTCTTTCTTTTTTCTCTTTCCAGCTTATCTCTCACCTCTCAGTATTAATAATTCGGGATGCTACAGCCATTATTTGCATCTATATTCTTGTATTTAAATAATATTATCCGGATATTTGAATTGTTTTCCACATCCCCCCTTTTTATTATAGCTAATTGTTCCCAATTTGCAACATATTTCTTATTAATTTGTTTCTTTTCTTGTTTATTCTTAATTTGTATTCTCATGAAATTAGGCACACCTAAATTTAACCCTTGTATTAAAAGAACATAAAAAAACCGTCTCATAAGCTAGTTATGAGACGGTTTTTTTGTTGCTATTAGACTTGAGCCAACCAATTCACTGATTTCCGCAGTCAGGTTGATGATGCTATAGTCGATGATTGGATATGTTCTACTCATTCTTCTTTTCTTCTGCAATATGCTTTTCTTCTTCCTGCCGCTCCTGTTCCAATTTCCCTAACCCAAACGGTTTCAATAACTGCGCAAATTCCCTTGCATCTATCGTTTCTTTTTCCATCAAGGTATGGGCAATTAAATGTAAGGCTTCAATATTATCCTTCAACAACTTTTCTGCTTCTTTATAACAATCATCAATAATGCGCCGGGCTTCTTTATCAATAGAATACGCCACTGCTTCCGAGTAATTTCTATCGCGGGAAATATCCCGCCCCAAAAAGACCTGTTGCTGTTTACGACCAAAGGTAAGCGGCCCTAATGCCTCGGACATTCCAAACTCCGTAATCATTTTCCTCACTAACTCTGTTGCTCTTTCCAAATCATTTTGCGCACCGGTACTAATTTCGTCAAGAATTAATTTTTCAGCCATTCTTCCACCCAAAAGCATCGTCACTTGATTAAGCAAATGGGATTTCGTCATATAATTACGATCTTCTTTAGGTAAAAGAAGCGTATAACCTCCGGCTCTTCCCCTAGGAATAATAGAAATCTTATGCAAAGGATCCGTATGCGGCAAAAGAACCGCTACCAACCCATGCCCCGCTTCATGATAAGAGACCAGTTTTTTCTCAAAATCACTAATTGTGCGGGCTTTCTTTTCCGGTCCGGCAATAACCCTTTCGATGGAATCTTCCAATTCCACCATCGTTACTTTTTTATGATCACGTCTTGCTGCCAAAAGAGCAGCCTCATTAAAGAGATTGGCCAAATCAGCGCCTGTAAAGCCAGGGGTTCGGCGTGCCAAAACATCCAGGTTAACGCCCTCATCTAACGGTTTCCCCTTAGAGTGGACTCGTAAAATTTCTTGACGCCCCTTGACATCGGGAATATCTACCACAATCTGGCGGTCAAAGCGGCCTGGCCGCAAAAGAGCAGGGTCTAAAATATCAGGTCGGTTCGTTGCTGCTATTACGATAATACCCTCATTATCACTGAAACCGTCCATTTCCACTAAAAGCTGATTTAAAGTCTGTTCCCTTTCATCATGGCCACCACCTAGCCCTGCACCACGCTGACGTCCTACTGCATCAATTTCATCAATAAAGACAATACACGGTGCATTTTTCTTGGCCGTCTCAAACAAATCTCTTACTCTGGATGCTCCCACACCCACAAACATCTCTACAAAATCCGAACCACTGATGCTAAAGAAAGGTACCCCTGCTTCTCCGGCAACTGCTCTAGCCAGTAACGTTTTACCTGTCCCGGGAGGTCCGAAGAGCAGCACTCCCTTTGGGATTTTAGCACCCAGCTCCGTAAACTTTTTAGGATGTTTTAAAAACTCCACAACCTCTTCTAATTCTTCCTTAACTTCATCCGCCCCTGCCACATCGGCAAAGGTAGTCCTTTTTTTCTCATCGTTATGCAGCCGTGCTTTGCTTTTCCCAAATTGCATTACCCGGCTTCCCCCTCCCTGCGTTTGTTGCATCATAAAAAACATAAAAGCGATGAGTAAAAGCAACGGCAAAAATGAAGTTAAAAGATTAGTCCAAAAAGAAGTCTTAGGCGCCTGTTCATGAACAAAAATAATCTCTTCTTTGGATTTAATCAGTTTAATCAGTTCCTCATCTTCAGATGGTGCAGTAAGTTCAAATTGCTTCGCATTATTCAAGGTCCCTTTAATATGTCTGATATCCTCTTCCTGAATAATCGTAATGCTTTTAATTTCACCCTTTTCCAGTGCTTTATAAAACGCCGTATAATTGTTGTTAAAAGGGTCTTCCTTTGGTGGAGCAGTGCTTATTTGACGAAAGATTGAAAAGGCAACCATAACTATCAATAAATAAATTGCCACATTTTTTAAAATCCGATTCACGAGGTTCCTCCTTCCCCTCTTCCTTTTCATTTCATTCTTTTTTTTTACTTAATTTTTATATTAGTAACCAATATACTCTACCATATAACTAAGATTTTTTCAAATTATTCTCAAGTCTTATTACTATCTCACTATCCGCTAAAAATTACTAATAGTCAAGGCTAAAAATCCGCCTTGCTCCTTGTTTTCAGTGGGTTTCCGGCTGACAGCCAATGCCGGTATCCAAATAATACTGTTTTCCACAGAAATTAATAAAATCCTGTCTCTTTGGCGGCGAGGAATTTTTCTTTCACTAAAATAGGCCTTTAACTTTTTAGTACCGCCCAAACCAGCTAAGGAAATTCTATCTCCAGGCCGCCTGGAACGAACTACTAATGACGGGGGCTGCCCTTCCCAAGGAATATAAATTTTCTCCGCCTTATTTTCACTACTTGCCTGTTCTACCAATTCAGCAATAATCTTTTGCCCCGTTTCCGGGATAAACGTCTCTCCGGGTATCTTTAATAACTGCTCTTTTATTCCCGTATGCTCTTCCTGCTCTTGCCCCACACTGCTCTCATGATAAAAGAGCAGCTCCGCATAAGCCTTCTCGACCCTCACCCTTCCAGGGAGCTGCAGCACTTTCCCTACTTGTCCTTCCTCCATAAATTTTCTTACTTCTTCCACATGGAGAAAAGTTAACCCTTGATTCTCACCTACACGCCTATAAACATCACGGATTAAACGTCGCTGCATACTAGGATGCAAAACTGTCCATTTCTTCATCGACAAACTACTTCCTGTTAACCCCACTTGGATAAACCTTTGGGCCAGTTCCGCTGTCTCTTTTTGCAAATAATCTTCATCCTGCTGAATTATACAGGCCGTCCTATTTAAAGTGTCTACCAAATTAGGATTGATTTTTTCTTCCAACCAAGGAATAACCTGATTACGAACCTTATTACGTAAATAAACACTTTTTTGATTACTAGGATCTCTCCTAGGCTCCAAGGCATTTTCCTGACAATAAAGTTCTATTTCTTTTCTTCTTAAAAAAATCAGTGGCCTGATCAAAGGCCGATTAACAGGAATAATTCCCTGTAAACCCTCTAACCCCGTACCTACCAGAAAATGCATCAAAAGAGTCTCCGCCTGATCATCAGCTTGATGACCCAACGCAATTTTTTGCGCCCCCAGCTTCTGCAACAACTCCTGAAAAAATCTTCTACGCACAAAGTGCCCCGCCTCCTGAGAAGATACTCCTTTCTCTCTAGCGACTTCCGGTACATTTATTTTAGTAAGCGTACAAGGTACCCCCCATTGCGAGGCGGTTTTCTCAACCCAGCGCGCCTCCTCCTCAGCCTCTTTACCCCGAAACGAGTGATCCACATGGGCTACATGCAGCCTAAAATCCAAATCAGTCTGCAAAGCTGTTAAAAGGTGGAGCAGCGCCAACGAATCAGGACCCCCGGATACTCCGATGATCACTAAATCTCCAGGTTCAATCATCTGATACTTGCGAATGGTGTCTTGAACAATTTCTTTTACATCTTTTTTCATGATCCCCCAACCTAACCTAACTTTAATATTTAAATTATTGTTATCCCTTATCTTTTTTCTACATAAAAAAAGAGACTCCTTCTAAAAAGGATTCCCTTTTTTTATTTTTATAATTTTTTCAAGCACTATTTCTTTGTTGCAGATTAGCAACCAACACGCACATATCATCGGGTGCAAGGTTCCCTGCCGCTTTTTTAGCAATAAACAAAAGATAATCAGCCAATGTTTGAGGGTCAGAGCCATCCACCTGCTCTAAAAGTCCTTCTAACCAACCCTTGGGCCCTTCCACCCCATCAAAAATATCCCAAATTCCATCGCTCATCAAAATGATACTATTGGGAGCTTTAAGCATATGACGATAGGTCTGTGGTTGCACGTCTTCCAAAATTCCCACCGGAAGTGAAGAAGCTTTAACCACCTTTAGCCCATTGTCCGACCGAATCAAGGAAGGGACACCTCCAATCTTAATAAAATCACACTGTCCGTTAATTTGATTAATTATCACTAAATCTAACGCCGCAAAATTTTCGCGCGGTGATTTTAACAATAACGCCGTATTAACTGTGCGAACGGCCATTTGCGGCGAAAAACCCGCCAACAACAACTTTTCAAGAATGCTTACTGCTGAACTGCTTTCTGCCTGTGCCTCAGACCCGACACCCATTCCATCGCACATAATTAAAGCAAATTGATGATTAGGCAAAGTCAAAGCTGAACAAAGATCCCCCGAGATCGTGACACCCTCTTTAGGGCAATAAGCTTTTCCTACGGCAATTTGCAAAGTACGGCTGGGCACTAATGAATAAGCACAAAAACCTTTTCCTCTTTTATCTTCGCAATGACGATTTTTCAGTATAAAAGTTCTTTCTAAAATCTGTGATACATTAGGAGCAACCATTGACGCACACCAATTTCCATTCTCACAAGGGCTTTGCGTGAGCTGAATTTCCTTTTCTCCATCAGAAAGCTCTACAACACTGATTTTTTTAAAGTGCAGGCCCTTCTCCGCCATTTTTTTGGCTAAAAGCTCCCCTGAATTCTCATCATCTTTAACCTCTTTCTTTATTTCCGCCGAAAAATCTTCTACAATTCTGGCTAAGCCAATTAATTGCCGATTTACTATCCCGTGGCATACCTCCAAGCGCTTTTCATAAGCATGCACAATCTTCAGCCCTTCTAATTGAGCATTAAGAGCTACACTAAGTTCTCTTAACCGCATACATCTCCTTTTTAAATCAATCCCAAAATCTTTTTCCCCGATAGAGCCTTCCGCCTCCAGCTTCGTGCAGACCTCCAAAATTGCGCGATATGTTTTATAAAAATCCTGTTCCCAACACACCCTTTTTAAACTACAGCCCCCGCATACCTGCGAAGTAACCTTATTAAAAAGAAAATTTAGCTCATTTTTCTCCATCTTAGGGGCACTATGATCATGGAAAATTTTTTCCAGGTCATAAAAAAGCTGAGCCATTTTGGAAAATCGATCCGCATAATAAAAATTAACGCCTTCCGCAGAGCCCTGAAACGGTTGTTGAGCAGCCATTATTCTTTCACTATTAAAAGGCAGCTTTAAAAATAGAAAAGCCAAGACAGCCACCCCTGTTTCTTTTAGCGCCTGCGTAATAACCAAATCCTCCGTAAAAAAGAACGACAGCAAAAGATTGCCCAAAGCAAAACCCACGATAACCCCGCTCTTTTTAAAACTACTAAAAATGCCCCCCAACAACCCAGCTAAAGCATAATATGCTACCGGGCTCAGCGTAACTACCCCTTGCACACTAGGAGTGAGTCCGACAGCTGCCCCAATCGCCGCTCCCCCTCCGGGTCCGCCCAGAAAAGCACCCCATAAAACAAGCCAACGACTGACGACGCTCTGTAAACCGCACCCGAAAAACGAAAAACCGGCGATTCCTACTAAAACCCCCAAAATTATCAACCCTAGGCTTGTCCTTTCTTCAGCTGTCAAAATGTTACCCTCTCTTACTTTTGCGTAAACCTCCATCCCCGAAATAATTACCATCGTCAAAACAGCCACAAAAAAGCTCTCGAAAAAAATTGCTACCCATAAATAAGGCTCACCTTCGCTTAAAAAAACAATACTACCCCTAGTCAACAAATGAATAGCAAAAATTAATGCCGGCATAATCAACCAATGCAAAGTTTCTTTTTTGTAATAAAGAAACACGCTGTAAAGAATAACTAAACTTCCCAAATAGCCTAATAAAACTAACCCTTTTATTGTTACTAATGTTCCCAGCATCACTCCTAAAAGAGCGAACCTCTTTTGCTCCGGTCTACTAATACATACCCCTGCCAAAAAACTGGCCCCGAAAGGATACAATTGCCCCATCAGCACAGCACGAGCAAGCACTATCCCCAAAAGAGAAACAAAAAATGAATCCCAGGATAACCTTCTCGTTGGCCAAGAAACCCCCGACAATACTTTTAACAAGACACAACACCACCTTTGAAGAACTGTTCTTATTATAAGCTATCTTTATGGTAAAAAATGGCACTTCCTGTCCTGCCGGGTAAGTTTTTTCCGACACAATTTAAATTTTTATCGTCAAAACCTTCTTAAAGTTACTACTAATCCGAACTTCCCCCTTTTTTAACCATCTCTCGCCGGGTTTATTCCTCTTCGGGGAAACAAATATTTCTTTGCTAATCGGTTTAATCACTTCATTAACCATCTCTGCTTTTTCCTTGAGCAATTTCTTCTGCAATTCCATCTGCAAGCAGTAACAATCTCTTTCATGATAAACAATCTGCTTTTCACCTACTAACGCCAGCTCCGGCTGCTCAGCTCTTTTAATCGTGAACTCAACAGGATATAAAGGTTTAGCATCATTAGCTAGTACTATTTTCTCTTCCCCTGTATGAGTAGCCACAAAAAATCTTTCTCCCCCCTCTAACGTACTAATATAGACCAAAGAGAGCCTTTTCAGATTTTCAAACAACAGCTTTTCATCCCTTGCATTATAGCTGAACCTTGGAAAAGCCCTTTCAACAGACATTCCTAATACTTCACTAGGAAAATCTCCTTCTACTTTCCAGACCGAATTCTTTCTTTCCATCTCCACAAAGCTTTTATCTTTTTTCCCCTTATCCTTATTCTCCTCATTTTCCGGCTCCAATTTAATAATTACCTCCAACAACAAAGTATAAAGACCTACCTGAGCAACGTGCACCTTTAAGCAAACAGGCTTTACACTGCCTGCCGCTCCCCTAACCCAACAATGCCAAGGAGACTGGACTTTCCACCCCTTATTTTCCGGTGACGAAGGAGCTGCCTGCCCTAAATCTTGACGATCCAGCAGCAGCGAAACAAAGGAAGACTTCTCCACTCTCTCCTCTTTCTTAAAGGATAATGAACAACCCCTCCCTTTCTCCGTAGTTAAAAAATCCCTAAAGCTGGCTTCTTCCCGCCAGGGCTCTTTCACCGTAAATTTCTTTAGTTCAGACCCACTTTCTTGGTAATTGGTTTTAAACCCCATTACCCCACTAAAAAACTGTTTTTCCCCCTCTTCATAGGCTAACTCCCAGCTAAAATCCTCCAAAACAACACTAACGAGCTGCTTAATCGGGTTCGTCGCTATTTTCTCCTTCCAACGCATAATTAACCACGTTTCGCCATCAGCCTCAAGTATCTGCCAGGGATAACCACATTTCTCCGGTAAAAATCCCCCCGCTTGTTCCTGCTTCATCTTTTCACTTCTCCTTCACTTCTCCTTTAATCTCCTTCTCTTCCCATAACCACTCTTCCAATTTTGCCAAACACCGCTCCTGCCAGGAGAATTCATAAAGATAATTTTTCAGCTTTTCGGCCAGCATTGTCGAATTATCCTGCTCGGAAAAATACTGCTGCGCATATACCCAAAACCGACCCGGAAAAGAAAGCAAGGCCAATAATAAGTACTTCTCGCTAAAAGACAAGGGTGATTTTTTTTGATAGCGCCCAATAACCTCCTTGGCCTCTTCCCAATTCCATTCTTTTAACGGTAAATACATCTTCAGCAATAAGCTTAAATCTAGTACTGCCGGGCCTCTTTGCCAATCCGTAGTTCTTAACAAAACTATTCTCTGCTCTGTCCCCCCAAAATTCTCCGCCCGCAAATTTCCTACCAAATAAACATGGGATAAATCATTAGACGTATTAGCACCTGCCAAGACCATTTTCTGAATTGCTTCCTGCCCCCGCTGATAAACATTAGAAAAGTTTTCTATATAAAGCCTTTCATAATCATTCCCCGGCCTTTTATCCTTTAAATACTGAAAAGCCATTAACAATTCCGTTAATCTTTCCTGCTTGGCTCTCAACCAAGGAAATCCATATTTCTGGCTATCTGCTTCCCGGCGAACAGCTTCGCCGTCAACGTGTTTATCATCCAGCCGACTTTTAAAGCCCCTGCTATAGTAATGTATTGCTGCCAATACCTCGGCCATCGCCGGAAATATCCCCTCTTTTTTTATGACAACAGGTACGCCTTCCACCCAATCCGTTAAATAATAATAGCCCTTTTCCCGCTGAAGATATTTTCTTCCCCCTTTGGTTTTAATTAAACCTAAAACCCCCTGGCAACCTTTCTCTTTTAAATACTCCTGCCACTCCAAAGCCTGTTCTAATCTTTCCGGTTCCCCCTGATACTCCCATAACCCATAGCTCTGCTGTGCCCCTTTTAAACACCAATGATCCTGTACCTTTTTTCCGTCCCCTTTTCCGTCCCCCCACTCAAGTTCGAGCGGATATTCCTGTAAAATCCTCTCCATCTTTCTTACACCCCTCCTTCCAAAGTCCCTTTCTCCTCATATGGTATGTGGGTTTTCTCGGGAAGGTGAAAATAGAAAAAAGCACCCTTTGCGGATGCTTAAACCGTTTCTCTTCTCTAATTGTCCTAATAGTCCTCATGGGCTAAATCGGTCAAAATTAACCCCTGCAACAAATCCTGATCACTTATCGTTAAATGTGTGCTTTGCAAAAAACTCATGATACACCCTAAAATTTGCAAACCCGGAATAATAATATCTTCCCGGCCGGGGGTAATACCCGGTACCTGTAACCGTTCCACCGGCTGAAGCGCTTGCAGGCGCTCATAGATATACTTGATTTCAGACAGCCCCAAGGTCAGCCCCTGCACCTTCTCCGCATCATAAGACACCAACCCCAGCTTCACCGCCGCCAAGGTTGTCGCGGTACCTCCTACCGCTACTAAAGATGTCTCCAAAGGCAATACGAAATTTTCTAATCCCTTAGCCAAAAACTTTTCAATTTCAGCATTAGAAACAGGATTCTCCAGCAAGCGCAACGCCCCGAAAGACAAACTGCGCACCTGCAATCCCTCGCCTTTTACGTTCCCCTTCGCTTTCACTTCCGCCTCTTCTGTTTCCTGCCCTTCCCCTTCTCCTAGCTCTATTCGTCTTTCATGTTCTGCTTGACCTTCCTCACTTAACAAAAACTCCGTGCTTCCCCCTCCGATATCCACTACTAAAGGATATCTGGCTGTCTTTAATCCTTGCACCGCTCCCAGGTAACTTAATTTGGCCTCTTCCTCGCCGGGAATTACCTCCAGCGTCCAGCCCAATCGCTCCTTTATTTTCTCTACCAGCTCGTCCTGATTAACAGCCTCCCTGACCGCCTGGGTAGCCACTAAACGTACACTTTTCACCGAATATGCTGCAATCATCTCGGCGAACCCCTCTAAGACCCGTATTGTCCTTTCTATTGCCCTTGAAGACATCGTTTTATTATCCGCACTCATTCCTTCGCCGATTCTCGTAATTTTTAACATCCTTTTCAGCACCCGCAGCCGTCCCGTTTGCTTTTCATACTCTGCCACCAAGAGCCTGGTGGAATTAGTGCCAATATCCATTACCGCCCACATCACAAATCCCTCCCCATCTCAAAAATTAACGGTACACAATTATATTCTAGCTTGTACTCCTTGCCGTTGTAAAGCCATGAGCTAATGTCCTTTTCATTGGCTTGATTTTTGCTGTTAAACAGGCTGCTGAGTCCTAGTTGGAAGCACTTGGGAGGCTTAGGAAGGGTGATTTGCATTTTAGTTCTTCTGCCGGCGCCGTCATAGTTAAAGTTGGTCTTGATTCCCAGGACGTTTGTGGCTTCCGACAGTTTGTTGGCAATATCAAAGGTGTATTGGTTCAGCACTCTGTTTTCTCGGTTACGGCAATCAGTCTATCATATTGGTAATTTGTTTTGTTGCCGTTCTCGTTGGTGAGGGCCGCGATCTGGCCGGTTGCGTTGGAAAGTGAGCCTATTCTGAAAGGGCTTTGTCATCGCTACAAAAAGGTTGCCTGATAGAGGAACAGCAGAAAAATGTCCGGTTTACAAAAGCTTGTTTGGTAAGCTTATTTTGTGCTAGGTAAAACAAAAATGTCGGCATTTTCGCATACCGAGATTTTTGTTGTTCCGATTTAATTTTGGGGAATATTCTCCCGAAACGCCAGCCGAATTCCGGTTATTTCCAGCTTCAATGAGCGGATGTAATTTTTGCAGTCCACACCCCGTCAGACTTATCCTGGAGTGCGCAATACCACAACTTTTGATTGTAACATCTACGGGCAGTTTGAAACCTGTACCTGAATACCGATTTCGAGAGGCCTACTCTCATCTCTTATAAAGCACGAATAAATTGCTGTTATTCACGCTCCTTTCGTGCAATTATTCTTTCAGGACACACTTTGAAGTGGACAACAGGTTATTTCCATTTGCGATGGGCAAATAAAATTTTTGCGACCCACGGGTGATTTTCCCTCTATTGAAAATTAATTACTGAACCACTTGTAATCAAGCAAAGTCAAGTAATCTTTCGGAACAAATACTCGAAACGAATACCCTCTTATTATTGGATAGGCCATGTCAAATCCCTTGCTGGTAATTACCGGGAAAGTTTCATTTAGGGTCTTATCATAATACTCAGAAGTTATCTCTCCATAAATAATGTAAGTGTTTGGAGAATCAATCTGTACACTCTTATTTAAAATAGCCGCTGGGTTAACTCCTTCAATTATCGCTAATTTTGTTTCTTTTTCATCATAAAATCCAATTCGATCCCCAACAATACACCAATTCGGTCCAGTAGTAGACACCTGTTGGCAAATATAATATTGTGTACCACCATTAGAAATAGTTTTAATGTTTATTGCCGTTTTAACGGGTAAAAATAATATAATTAAAATTAATGCTATTATTATGCAAAATAATGCAACCATTTTTGTTCTCCTATTTCTTTTCATAAGCTCCGACCTCTCAATTTGGAGTAAATGTATGCCAATATGCCGGCGACATACCGACATTAGGTAAGTTTCTTGAACCACTTTGGCTGTATCCTGTCCTCAATCTTGATATCCGACCAAAGAGTCTTTCTAAAAAAATCTTATTCTGCCAAATATTTATGTTTTGATAATTAGTTTTACCCCCTACAACTGCTGTCGCATATCCACCTGTTTTATTAACCCATTCTTGTGCAAAACTTGTACCAATAGAAGTTTGTGTACCTGTGTTACAACTACCAAACCACGTTGTAACATTGTTAAAAGCACTTGAATCCAGCTTATTAATATCGCCTAGCGTAATATTTATTAAACTGCTTAAGTTATCATGTCCGTGTGCTAATGCAAGTTCTTCGGTATATCCATGTGATAAAACTGCAAAATTAGTAATTGGATCGCTTAACCTGTCTTCAATCGTACCGCTTTTTGTATTTATATAATCTAACAATTGTTGTTTATCATTCATAATGATTAAATTCACGCCTAAAGAATTTGCAGTTTTATTAAAGTGCTTAAT
This sequence comes from Peptococcaceae bacterium UBA5356, assembly GCA_002407935.1. GTDB lineage: Bacteria > Bacillota > Peptococcia > DRI-13 > DTU073 > UBA5356. The sequence continues at coordinate 425 of DHPU01000028.1, read as the reverse complement.
ATCCTTATCAGAATAACCTGCGTTTGATATGACCCAAGAGATCCCCTCATCTGGATAATTGTTTTGTAGACCTTTTATTGCATTAATTCCTGTTTCTATAAACATATACCTGAATGCTTCATACCCTGCATAGCCTCCAGATACAACTATAGATTCAAACCCACTGAGGTCAACCGCATTCACAGGATTATTCCTACAATACACATACAAATTCAAGCTTTGCGGATCGGTAACAGTCCCCTTATACGCATCTGCGCTGATAAACCGACCCACCTCAGGCATATAGTACCTTGCCTGTGCATACATCAGCCCTGTGGAGAGGTCATACTGGTAGCCTGTATAACTGTAAATATTGCCCCTGGTCTTGCTGCGGCTAATTAGATTTACCGGGATAATGGGTCTGCCAAAGGCATCATAGCTGTAAC